>CAXAIH010000038.1:0-11610 GCA_963968755.1 uncultured Flavobacteriales bacterium | reverse complement strand
TTCACACCCTGGGTGATTTCTTCCTCTGGCATGGTTTCTATTAAACTTTCTTCTTGCTCCATGGCTGCAACTTCTTGTTCAATTTTATCCTCTACATTCTCCTCTTGGGGCTTTTCTTCTTGAACCTCTTCAGTTTGAGCAAGCTCTTCTTTCTCCTCAGCTGTGGCTTCGCGCACTTTCAACTTCACTCCGTCGATCAGCAGATCTTCTGGAAGTTCTGCGCTGGATTCTTCAGCCAACACAGGATCACCTGTACTCATAATGTCAACCTTGCGTGTTTCATTGTCATCGAGAAAGGAATACTCTCCTCTCATGCCTGAAACATCTTGACTCGTAGCTTCCGCCAAATTCAATTCATAGGAAACCTTTAGGTCACCTTCCACAGGCGTGCCCACCCAAACGTATTTCACCTTTCCTCTCAAATATGAAAAGGCCGCGTTCTCACTGAACACATCAGAAACAATGGCTCCTTTAGGCACGAACTCTTCAATTTTTGAAAATCCCTCTATGCCCTGCTTCTCAATGACAACATCTACGATGTACTGATTATCGGAAGTTTGTCGAACCGTTCGGCTTGCAGTAGCTTCAGCAGGTACCACAACAATTTCTTCTGCGCCTGTTCCAGAACCCACTTGAACGATTTTAGGCATGATGGCAGAGTTTTTCTTCTGGTTGTCGATTAGATATGAAAACTTCCCGCCTATAGAGAGGCTCTGAGGTGAGCCTTCGCCCGCAGTGAGTTTATAGGAAATGATGAATTGATTTTCCTCTGGCAAGGAAAGCCATAAAACCTTCATAACTCCATCCGCGTAAGTAAAGGTTCCCGACTGAGTCTCTATGGGTTCTATTTGTACGTTGTTGTCGAAGCGTGCTTCGAACTTTCCAAAGCCAACAACATTGCTTCCCTTGTTGAAGATGACATGGACTTGAACCTCTTCATTTATTTCTATTTGGTCGGGGGCGTTGAGGGTGATACTGACTTCATCGTCATCGAATATGGAAAGAAAAAAGACTGGAAAGAATGAGAAGATTGCTAGTATAACCTTGTACATGCGATGTTTTTGCGAACTCTAACAAAGCTAACGCACGCCACCACCTTCTTTTGAAGCTCTAAATTGGTTTTGCCAACACGCTTTTGTTAACAGGCTAAAAGTTGGGCCGCAAGAGGTACTTAGAATAGAAGGCATTAATCTCAGCTATAGCATCCTCTACCGTATCTACCAATTTGAATAGATTGAGATCCTCTGCATCGATATTACCCTCTTTGAGCATCACGTTTTTCACCCAGTCAAGCAAACCACCCCAATAAGATGAGTCAACGAGAACAACAGGGAAACGACTAATCTTACTCGTTTGAATGAGAGTCATTGCCTCAAAAAATTCATCTAAGGTTCCGAAACCACCAGGCAATACAATAAAGCCTTGTGCGTATTTCGTGAACATCAATTTTCGGACGAAGAAATAGTCGAAGTCAATGATTTTGTCGCGATCAATGTATGGATTAGAAGTTTGTTCGAAAGGAAGTTCAATGTTCAAACCAACAGAAATACCACCACCTCTATGGGCACCTTTATTCGCTGCCTCCATAATACCCGGGCCTCCACCTGTGATAACACCATAGCCATCTTGAGTAAGTCTATATGCGATTTCCTCCGCGAGGAGGCAGGATGGCTTATCTTCTTCAGTTCTTGCGGAACCAAAAATTGAAACACAGGGACCAATTTTTCCAAGCTTGTCGAAACCTTCAACAAATTCAGCCATCACTTTAAAGATCTGCCAGCTATCAGTTGTCTTTATGTCATTCCAATCTCGCTGCTTAAAGGCCTTTCTAATTTTGTCTTCTTTATGTGCATCCATAATATCTGTGTGTATAAGCTCTTTTATCTACGCTCGCTGTAATTGGCTAAGTGGTATATTTGGCCGCCCTCAAGTAAGCGAAAAATTGTTGAAATCCTTTCAATTCCTTTTATTAGTTACGTCAGCAGCGCTCTTAAGTTCTTGCAACTTATTCGGCGACAACTGTAAGGAAGGCGAAGGCGACCCCTTTGAGCAGGTAAGGACTTATGAAACGATAAGCTCCATCAACTTTAGTATTCCGCTGACCTTAAACCTCATTCACAATCCGGATGCGAGAAATTCCACCGTCTCCATTGTTGCTCAAGAAAATACCTACAACAACATCTTCACCAAGGTAGAGGATCATCAATTGACCATTGAATTCACTGGTTGCCTCGAAGGCCATGGAGAAATCATCGTGTATGTGGAGTCGCCGGATTTGCGTGAGGTTATTGCAAATTCACCAAGCCGCATCCTAGCGGAGAACGCTATTGAACTTGACTCCTTTCAATTGGAAGTGAATCAATCTTCGAATGTTGATCTATTCTTCGTCGGACATCATATTCAGGCCAATCTCAACGGATCTGGAAGTGTTGTTCTCAAAGGAGGAACGGAATATTTCAATTTGGATTTAAACTCCAACATGCAATTGAACAGCTACGGACTTCTTGCCGACACCAGCTACATCAAAACCACGAGCAATAAGGACATACAAGTCTTTGCCTTCAATATTTTGGAAGCTGAGATCAACGGCACTGGAGACGTTTATTACAAGGAACAACCTGAGGCCGTGAGCAGCGGAAGCGGAAGTGGAATTTTGATCGAAGACATCTAATGGAAAATTTTTCTGGAAAAGAATTTAAACTAGGTATTCTAGGTGGAGGGCAATTGGGGCGGATGATAATTCGTGAAGCTATCAAATTCAACGTCAGCACTTCAGTTATTGATCCGAATCCCGAGGCACCTTGTGCAGAAATTGCCTCGAATTTTGTAGTCGGTGATTTCCGAGATTATGAGAGCGTATTGAACTTTGGTCGTGGCATGGACGTGCTCACCATCGAAATTGAAGATGTTTCTGTAGAGGCCATTAAAGTGCTCCAATCAGAAGGTGTTAAAGTTTTTCCCGATCCAAAGGTGATCGAGCTAATTCAGGATAAGGGCACCCAGAAACAATTCTATCGATTACATGGCATTCCAACTTCTGAGTTTCAGTTGATCGAAGACTTCAGCGAGGCGGATTGGCCATTGCCCTTCGTTCAGAAAATGCGCAGAGGTGGCTACGATGGACGTGGTGTTCAAGTGATGCTTAATGAAGGTGATCTCGCAAAAAAACTTCCTGGACCAAGTTTATTGGAGCGCCTAGTAAATATCGAGAAAGAGATTTCTGTCATCGTAGCTCGAAATGAAGCTGGCGAAACAGCGGCTTATCCGGCTGTCGAGCTTGACTTTCACCCTGTGGCAAATCTCGTGGAATTCCTCGTCTGCCCTGCCGATATCTCTAAAGATTTGGAGGAAGAAGCTGAGGCACTTGCTATGCGTTTGGCCAAAGAACTTGACTTGGTAGGAATACTAGCGGTTGAAATGTTCTTGGACAAGCAAGGGAATTTGATGGTCAATGAAATCGCTCCAAGAACACACAATTCAGGACATCAAAGCATCGAAGGAAATCTGACTTCCCAATTTGAGCAGCAACTTCGTGCCATCTGCGGAATGCCTCTTGGGTCGACAGAAATCGTGCAAGCCTCTGTGATGCTCAACCTTCTTGGAGACGCACACTCGGAAGGTGAAGCCGTTTATGAAGGCCTCGAAGAAACCTTGCGCATACCGGGTGTTTATCCGCATTTGTACGGAAAGAAAGACACCAAAGCCTTCCGAAAAATGGGACACGTAACCGTGTTGAATTCAAGTCGAGAGCAAGCCCTAGACTATGCTCGTCAGATAAAGAAGAACTTGAAGGTGGTTGGCAAACAGTCCTAGAAACTGTGTCAGGTTTTCTGCTTTTTCTTCTTTGCAGCTGGAAAAAGCACATTGTTCAGAATCAAACGGTATCCGGGAGAATTGGGATGTAGGTTCAAGTCTGTTGGTGGATCACCAACGAAATGCTGATAATCTTCTGGATCGTGGCCACCGTAAAAAGTGAATTGCCCTTTTCCAAACTTCCCGTGCAGGTATTTCACGGAATTCAACGACTTATTCTCTCCTAGCACAAGAATTTCGGGCTTCACAAATTTCTTGTCGTAGGCTGTGGTTTGCCCCATGAATCCTTTTAAAACGCGTGTGTGATTTTGCGTGAGCATGCTTGGAACCGGATCCCACTTTGCTGAGTATTCGAAGAGCGTGAAGAGGTCCATTTGTTGTGGCGTCCTCGAATGGACGGGAGTCGCATCAATGGATGAAAACTCGTACTGCATCGGATTCTTGGTAAGTTCAAAATCTTTGAAGGCGAAAGTCTTTTTGAAATCGAGCTTCGATTGCGCTGTAGGGTCTGCGTGATCACCGTCGTACATGCGCTCACAGATGTCAACGTCCTCGGCTGCCAAGGAGATGTCGTAGCTATCGGTTCCTGAACACATCGCAAAAAGAAAACCGCCACCGGCGGTATAATCCCGAATATTGAGTCCAACACCCAGTTTCAATTCTGAGACTTTAGCAAAGCCCAAAGTGGTTGCCGCCTTCTCCGCATCGCGCACTTGAGCTCGGTACCAATCCGCATTTCTATAGGCCGCATAGAATCGTCCGTACTGACCTGTGAAATCTTCATGATGCAAGTGCAACCAATCGTAGAGGTGCAAATCGCCACGGATTATTTCTTCGTCGTAAATGACAGTATATGGAATCTCAGCATAAGTTAACACCAAGGTTACGGCATCGTCCCATGGCTGTTTTCCCTTCGGAGAATAGACCGCTATTTTTGGAGCTTTCTCCAATTTAACCGCGTCCATGTTCACCTCTGGATTAGCAATTTCTTGCAGAATAGCTACAGCCCGTGCATCCGGAATAATTTGATAGCTCACCCCACGAATCAAGCACTCATCTTCAATGCTTTTATAATGATCGGTCATGAAACTGCCACCACGATAGTTTAGTAGCCATTGCACATCAACATCTTTTTCCAAACTCCAAAAGGCGATTCCGTATGCCTTCAAATGGTTGGCCTGAGACTCATCCATCTGAATAAGAATCTTCGACGCAAAGCTCGATAGGCTTGCGGTTATCAGGATTGAAATGAGAATAAAAACGCGCATGAGAAACACATTGCAAGATAGGCAATAAACGTGCCTCTAGCTTTTAGAATGGATTGTCGTCGTCTTCGGCGTAGGGATCCATATCGTCCATACGAGAGCTACGAGTGACTGTGTTGTTGTCCGGATCAAAATCGTCGTTGGTAGGCATTTGACCGAAGCCATATTCTTCCACCTTATCGAGGTCGGCGAATTTGGCCAAGTTGGAGATAAACTTCAAGTAGACCGTTCCCAAAGCACCATTCCTGTGTTTGGCGATAATCAGCTCTGCCATCCCAGTAGTTGCCATTCCCTCTTCATTCTCGGTGATTCCGTAGTACTCCGGACGATAAATAAAGGTCACCATATCGGCATCCTGCTCGATGGCTCCAGATTCACGAAGGTCAGAGAGTTGTGGTCGCTTCTCCCCTGTTCTAGTTTCAACCGAACGGTTCAGCTGAGAAAGCGCGATGATCGGAATTTCCAACTCCTTTGCGATGCTTTTGATACTCCTTGATATGGTTGAGATTTCTTGTTCACGATTCCCTTTTCCATCTCCACCTACCGTCATCAACTGAAGGTAATCGATGATCACCATCTCAATGTTGTGCTGCTGTTTTAGTCGCCTGCATTTCGCGCGCAATTCAAATACAGAAAGTCCAGGAGTGTCATCGATGAAGAGCGGTGCTTCGCTCAATCGACCAATTCTTGAATGCAGTTGTTCCCATTCAAACTTCTCCAACTTCCCTCGCTTGAGTTTGTCGGCAGCGAGTTCTGTTTCACTTGCAATCAAACGATTTACCAACTGAATCGAGGACATCTCTAGTGAGAAGACGGCAACTGCACGCTTGAATTCTACCGCTGCATTTCGCGCCATGGAAAGCACAAAAGCTGTTTTTCCCATACCTGGACGCGCAGCAAGGATAATGAGATCTGAAGGCTGCCAGCCTGCCGTTAATTTGTCTAGTTCGACAAAGCCCGTTTCCATTCCGGTAACACCGGAACCTTTTGAAGCAGCATCTTCAATGTTTTGTACGGCACTATGAATGAGGTTTTCGATTTTATCGAAGCTCTTACGTATGTTTCCTTCCGCAACGCTAAACAGGTTTTGTTCTGTTTTATCTAGAAGCTCAAAAACATCCGTTGTGTCTTCGTATGCATCACGAATGGTTTCGGTAGAAATCCGGATCAGCTCGCGAAGAATGTGTTTTTGAGAAATGATTCGACCGTGAAACTCAACGTTGGCTGAAGAGGCAACTCTGTTCGTTAGCTGAGCAATGAATTGAGGGCCACCAACTAAGTCAAGCTGCCCTCTTTTGATCAACTCTTGATTGACGGTGAGAATGTCAATTGGTTCTGAATTTTGAAAAAGCGATTGAATCGCTTCGAAAATCTTTTGATGCGATTCTTTGTAGAAGCTATCTGAACCCAAGACATCAATGATGTCGTTTACCGCTTCTTGGTCGAGCATCAGAGCACCCAAAACAGCCTCCTCTAACTCAACTGCTTGAGGAATCACTCGGCCGATTTCCATAGAATCTGGGCCGCCCATTCTCTTTAAGCGTGATTGAGGACTTTTGTCGAAGGTTTTCTTGGTTTCTTCCATGAATCAAATGTGTGATTAAAGGTCGTCAAAAGAGTGCACCTTTGCTACATAGTTCCCACATCTTTTGAATAGAGCTTATTCACAATTGTTCATTCGGTGTTCCCTTGACTGAAGCAAACCTCTTCCATAAAAACGATTTACCCAGGGCGCAGATCAGGTCAGACTGGGCTCAGCTTTTGAGGGAAGAACTTCAGAGTGATCAATTTCAAGAATTGACTTCCTTCTTGGAAGAAGAAAATCAAACATTTTCCGTTTACCCTCCTGTGTACTTGCGATTTCAAGCCTTCAATCTTTGTCCTTTTTCTAAGGTGAAAGTGGTCATTCTCGGTCAGGACCCTTATCACGGTGAGGGCCAAGCTCATGGACTTGCTTTTTCCGTTCCCGAAGGAATTAAAGCTCCGCCTTCTTTGCGAAACATCTTTAAAGAATTGCACACTGATCTTGGCTTCGACATTCCCACCAATGGGAATCTAGAATCCTGGGCTAAACAGGGCGTTCTCCTGTTAAACGCGAGTTTGAGCGTGCGTCAATCTGAAGCTGGTTCTCACCAAAAGCGAGGTTGGGAAGAATTTACCGATGCCGTAATTCGAAAACTGAACGATAAAAAAGAAGGCATGATCTTTTTGCTGTGGGGCAAATTCGCCGAGCAGAAAGCACATCTTATTTCCAGCGAAAAACATCATATTCTGCATGCCGCACACCCTTCTCCATTTTCTGCTTACAGAGGGTTCTTCGGCTGCCAGCATTTTTCAAAAACCAACACCCTTTTAAGTCAAATGGGGCAAGAGGGCATCGATTGGAAGTTGTGAGAGTTGGCCTGAGCATTATTTTTTGTCTTTTGACCTTAGCCCTCGAAGCACAAGACTATCAGTTCTCCTTGAAGAGTACCGACTTCAAATTGACATTAGAGGAGCTTATAGAGGTAAAATCAATCAAAGACAGCGCTTCAGCTGTTCAGGCGCAAAAGGAACTCACCTCCATCTTACAATCGGAAGGGTACCTCGAGGTTCAAACGAACTTGGAAATTGACAGTCCAATCGTCCGTCTTGAGGTAAGTTCCGGAGATCAATACACTTGGGCTCTGCTCAATGCCGGCAATATTGACTCAGAAGCACTGAGAAGCGCGGGCTATAAATTGGCATTGCGTTCAAAGAAGGCGGTGGACGTTCAAGAGGTTCGAGCCCTGCGCGAAGCCGTACTCCGCTACTACGAAAATAGAGGCTACCCCTTTGCCGGAGTGTTTTACGACAGTCTATCTATTTCAGATAAGCGTGTTTCGGCAAGCATGAAGGTTGACTTAAATCAGTATATGCTCGTTGACAGTCTGGTTGTTGTTGGAGCTGAGAAGGTGAAGCGAAGCTATCTGCACAACTCCCTCAATATTTTTCCTGGAAAAGCATACAGCGAGGAAAAATTCGTGGAGACACCTACTCGATTGAGTGAAATCCCCTTCGTGAAACAGCTTAAAAAACCCGAGGTACTTTTCTCGAAGAAAGGCGCTCAAGTCTTTCTCTACCTAGAAGACAAAAAGGCGAACGATATTCAAGGAATTATTGGTTTTCTGCCCAATGCTCAAACTGGGGAAATCACCTTAAGCGGCGATGTTAAATTAAAACTGATCAATGCTTTGGGGCAAGGGGAATACTTCAATATGAATTGGAGGAAACTTCAAGAAAACACCCAAGATTTAAAGATTCAGGCTTCCTACCCTTTCCTGTTTAATACCTCCTTCGGACTTGAAGGTGACCTCTTTCTGTACCGACGCGACACCTTGTTCAACACCTTCGAGCGGAGTTTTGGAGCGAATTACCGCTTGAGCCAGTACCATTCTGTGGTGGTAAAACTTGGGGCGATAAACAACAACATTCTGAGCACCTATGGACTGGAAAATGCGATCAGCTTACCAGAATATGCAGACATCCAAACGAGCCAATACAGCTTGGGGTATGAAGGGCGAAAGCTCGACTACAGGTACAATCCGAGAGGTGGACGAGAAATTTCCCTTGCCTTTGGAGCAGGAAATAGGCGCATTCAACAAAACCCTAACATCAACCCTGAAGTTTACGACAGTCTGAAGCTAAGATCTTCTCAATACCGCATTGAACTTAAAGCAGATCGATACTTTTCACTTTTCAAGCGAAGCACACTCAAAACGGGAATTCAAGGTGGGAGCGTTGTCGGGGAAGAGGTCTTCCAAAACGAGCTCTACCGACTTGGCGGAATCCAAGACTTACGTGGCTTCGATATTGAATCGATCCGAGCAAGCACCTTTGGAATACTCAGCCTAGAATACCGCTATATTTTAGAGCGAAACAGCCATCTGTCGCTATTCTCGGATATGGCCTACATAGAATCGAAAGCGCTCGACCTCGTTTCCTACGACCAAGCTATTGGCATTGGAGCTGGGTTTACCTTCGATACAAGGTCGGGAATATTCAGCTTGAGCTGTGCTCTGGGAAGTCAGCGCGGGAACCCAATGCAATTCCGAAGTTCCAAGCTTCACTTCGGCTTCGTGAGCATCTTTTAACTAATTTCATCCAACTTCTAGTTATGCTTGAAATTGCCGTAATCGTATTGATTCTCAGCCAAGTGGGGTTTCTCGTGTTTTTTCTTTTGAGAAAGAAACCTGAAGACCATGCCGGCGACCAAGTGTCCTATGAAAATGAACGCGGTGAACTCAGCGGTAAGCTCAGTGCCTCTCAAGATCTACTTGAAGCGCGTGAGAAAGAATTGGAAGGCTTGCGAGCGGAGATCAATAAGCTGATCGCAGAAAAAGCCAGCAGCGATCAAGTTGCAAGCAATTTGCGTGAAAAGCTCGAAACGCAAAAGAAGGATTTACTACAAATGCGTGAGCAATTAACAGCTGACTTTAAGGTGCTTGCGGCTCAGGTTCTCAAAGAAAACTCCGACCAATTCAGCAAAGTCAACAACGAGCGAATTGCCGGAATCCTTGACCCGATTAAGAGCAAATTTTCTGAATTTGAAAAGAAGGTTGCCGACAATACCAGCGATCAAAAAGAATGGCGCGGACAGCTGAAGCAACAGATTGATGGGCTGCGGAACTTGAATGAAAAGTTAAGTGGAGATGCGCAAAACCTTGCAAAAGCTTTAAAAGGTGATTCCAAGCTGCAAGGAGGTTGGGGCGAAAAAATTCTTGAGCGTGTTCTTGAAAACAGCGGTCTGGAAAAAGGTCGTGAGTATAAAACGCAATTCAGTGATCAGAATGAACTCGGTCAAGTTGTACGTCCTGATGTGGTCGTATTTCTACCCGATGAAAAGCACCTTGTAATTGACTCTAAAGTATCGCTTACGGCCTACATGGATTATGTGAACGATGAAGAGGAAGGAAACCGAGAGACACACATCCGAAATCACCTCATTTCCTTCAAGAATCACATTACAGGTTTGAGCGCAAAGAACTATGCCAGCGCCAAAAAACTCGATACACCTGACTTTGTCATGCTCTTCGTATACTCTGAGGCCGCCTTTGCCTTAGCGCTTGAGAACGACGACCAGCTGTTTGAATTTGCATGGGATAAGCGGATTGTAATTGTCTCACCAACAACACTGATGGCTACCCTTCGCACCATTGCGTCAATCTGGAAGCACGAAAAACAAAACCGCAATGTGCAAGAGATTTCAAAACTCGCGCACTCTTTGATTTCGAAGTTTAGAAACTTCATGAAGAACTTTGATAAGATTGAAGGACAGCTCAGCAAGTCCTTAGAATCCTTCACGGATGCTAAAAAACAATTGAGCACTGGGCCAGGGAATGTGCTCCGCACACTGGATAAGATTCGCGATAAAAGCGGGGACACAACAAAACTCTTACCCGATAGTTTTGATGAGGAGATGGCCAAAGCGGGGGAGGAAGATGATATTAAGCAAATAGAAGATGAGAATTAGCTGGCTCGTACTTCTCTTGTTGGTCTTGCTTTCAGCCTGTTCTGACTCCTACCGTTCGACGAACAACTTGGCCTATTTATACAAGAAGGAAAAGACTTCCCTCCACCCAAACTTTAAAGTTTATCACCGCAACGACAGCATCAGCGAACTTCACTTTTCAATCCAAGGGGAGGAACTTCTGTACGTGCGGAATCCGACGAACAACACTTTCACCGCAAGTGTGACCTTGAGCTATAAGCTTTTCACCAGCTATCAGTCAAATGAGTTGATAGACAGTACGACTGTGGTTCTTGGAGATGAAAACCCAAAGCAGGTTAAAAAGGTCATTGAAGGTAAGCTCGACCTTAAAGTCCCGAAGGGCAAATACATCCTGAAGTTGAGTACTACCGACTTGAACAAGAACCGATTGGAACACAACTTCCTTGAAGTGAACAAACTCGATCAACTTTCAGATGAAAACTTCATAGTGCGTGATTCAAAGACCAAACGGGTACTCCATACCGCCTTTGTTCGTCAAGGTCAAAGCCTTACGATTGAATTCAACAACCCTGAGCTAAAAGAGCTTCGTGGACTGTATTATGACCGAAGCTTTCGCATGCCTCCTCCTCCGTTCGCTTCCTACAATCAGCAGTCTTTTGATTACTCCAGCGACAGCACTTTCATGTACCGGATCGGAGATGTATTTGAAGTACCTCAATCGGGATTCTATCATTTCATGCCAAGTTCACAGCGAAAAGCGGGTTTGACTCTGTTTCAGTTTACTGAATTGTTCCCCTACCTCAAGACCTCTCAAGACATGCTCTATCCTATGCGTTTTATCATGAGCCGAAAGGATTTCGAATTCTTGAATAAGACGGTCAATCGCAGAGGCTCTCTCGAAAACTTTTGGATTGGAGCATCTGGAAATCGCACGAAGGCCAAATCCTTGATTGCTCAATATTACAGTCGAGTTGAAAACGCGAATTATCATTTCAGCAGCCATATTGAGGGCTGGAAAACAGATCGTGGAATGGTCTATTTAATTTTCGGACAACCCAACAT
>CAXAIH010000037.1:0-11632 GCA_963968755.1 uncultured Flavobacteriales bacterium | reverse complement strand
AATTGCTTCATAAGTCGGTCCGGCGGTGATCAACACTTCCAGTCCCGTCCAAGCGGTTTTTATGTCAAAGTAATTTTTCAGTTGAGCTGCAATATGCTCTGGTTCGGCCATTCTGCTTTTTCCTTCAAGACCACTAGCAAGTTCACCTGCCTCAGGTTCGAAAAGCAGATATCCCATTTGAATAAGCTTTTGAATATTCTCTTGAACTCCTGCATGTTCTATCATGTCGCGGTCCATGGCTGGCGCGAAACCAATAGGGCATTTAGCCGACAGGTACACGGCAAGAAGAAGGTTGTCGCAAATCCCTTGAGCCATCTTGGCCAGGGTATTGGCAGAAGCCGGTGCGATGAGAAGGAAGTCGGCCCAAAGTCCAAGCTCAACATGGTTGTTCCAAGTGCCTGCTTGCTCATCTTGAACAAATTCCCATTCAACGGGGTGTTTTGAAAGGGTAGCTAAAGTAAGTGGGGTAACAAAGTCTTTCGAATTGGGCGTCATAATAACGCGCACTTCGACACCTTCCTTTATAAGTGCACGGACAAGAACTGCTGACTTGTAGGCGGCAATGCTACCGGTAACACCGAGCAATATTTTTTTGCCGCGAAACATGCGGGAATCTATTTGTCTTCGTCTGCTGCTTCAGGAGTACGGTGGTAGATTTCATCTTCCGCAAGCTCTTCCATGGCCATAGCAACTGGCTTTGGCATTCTTTCGTAGAATTTTGAAATCTCAATTTGCTCCCTGTTCTCGAAAATCTCCTCAAGTGTATCTGTCGCTGAAGCAAATTCCGCCAATTTCGACGTGAGCTCCTCTTTAAGGTCTTGTTGGATTTGGTTTGATCTCTTGGATAGAATTACGAGGGTTTCGTAAACGTTCCCCACTCCTTCTGCCATATCTAGGAGATCACGAGTCTCTGTGCTGCCCGCTGCTTGGCTCTTTTTGTAGTCCATTCTTATTTCTTAGTGTTCACTCTTGCCAATTCCGCTTGGGTCGACCGATACATGTCTTCGGCCCTCCTCAGAAGCGAACTTGTTGGAAAGGAGTCTGCAAATTTAACATAAGCTTTGAGTGTATCCTTCAGTCGTTGCTCCTTTTTTGTTTGTACGGAGTTCACAGCAAGTTTATAATGCGACTTCAAGCTGTAAAAGAGGATATCTTCTTTGTAGTCGGTATCGGGAAAATCTTGGAGCGCATTCTCAAAAGTGACAATCGCTGCTTTGTATTTGGATGTCTTCAAGAAGAGCTTAGCGGTATCGTATGACTTTTTCTCAAGCTTGATACGCAACTCATCCAAAAGTGTGTTGCACGAATCCACTAAAGTCGAGTTTGGGTAAAGATTCATGAACAAACTCAATTCGTCCACCGCTTGAAAAGTAGCAGTTTGATCTAATGACGAGCGAGGTGATATAACATAGCTGCAATAAGCAGCCATAAATGCGCATTCTTCCACCTTGTCTGAGTTTGGGAAGGTTTTGGTGAAATTATCGAAGCGGTAATTGGCCATGATAAGATCGCCCAAGTTGTACTCACAATAAGCATACTTGTAGTAAACCTCTGCCGCTCGTCCGGTTCCGCGAAAAGCGCTAATCAGCTCTTCATATATAGGAAGTGCCTTATAGTAGTTCTCCTTAGCGAAATATTCGTCGGCCTTAGTAAGCTTAAGATTCAGATCTCGCGACTTTAGAACACGTTGGTACTCCGAGCAAGAGCTCATAAGGGCCAAACTTAGGAGCAGTACGATGATGACTTTTATCTTCAAAACTGAGACGAAGATAACTTTATCCTATGCGCCAAATTGTTCTCTTATCAAACAATTCTTGGACGCAGACGACTTCGGTAAGTTAATACTTTATTCCTGAGGGAACTGTTAAAACACTCCTAGTGAAGCTCCAATCGCTATGAACAGGATTAAAAATACAAGGAACAACAAGAGCATGAGTAGTCCTATCACCACTCCGATGACTGCCATCCATTTCCACTTCTCTGATTTAAGGCCAAGGAAACCGAACACAAGCGCAGCTATCCAACCAATAAATACAAGAGGGACAATTACCGTTCCTAAAATCACAAGCATAGCCCCTATAAAGGACACCAAAGCAAAGATATCTTCCCTGCTCATATCGTCTGCTGGTGCAACACTTGGTTGATTTTCAAGTTGATTTATGGAGGCCATCAAGTCTTCTTTGGACATGGACTTAATCTCCCTGGTCAGCTTCTTAAGCTGTTTCAAGCTCTTCACCTTTTGAGCGAAGCCAATGTTCTTTTCAGAAGCCGGAGACTGCACCTTAATGGGCTCAAAGTCTGAGCTAAACGAATTAGATTCATTTTTACATTCTTCAACTTGAGCAAACTGTTCCTTTTCTACCTTCAGTTTTTCAGCTGTTACGCTTGCTGCAGGTTTCACTTTGTTTGATTTTAAGTTCACATGAAAACCCTTGCGGTACTTTCGTTTGCTCATCAATGACTTCGAGACAACATCATTGGAAGAGGAACAAGAACTAAAACAGATGGCTGACGTTATTACAAACGAAAAGAGTTTCAAGAATGAACGCATAGAGCTGATTTTTTTGTGAGTAGGATAGAGGTAAACTTATAACAAAAATGGCTCTCTTGCAAGCCCCCTCTTTTTACACATTTATTCGTGTACTAATCTCTTTTATGAAAGGCCTAAGCGTAGGAATTAGATTAATTTTGTACTAACTAAAACACAAGGACGGTGGATATTTTTGATAAGATTAAAAAGAATCGTGGAGCTCTAGGGCAACACGCTGAGTACTCTCACGGTTATTTCATGTTCCCTAAACTTGAAGGAGACATCTCAAATAAGATGATGTTTCGTGGCAAGGAAGTGCTTGTCTGGTCAGTGAACAACTACTTAGGCATGGCCAATCATCCAGAGGTGCGAAAGGCAGATGCCCAAGCAGCTGCAGATTACGGACTATCCCAACCGATGGGTGCTCGTATGATGTCTGGAAACAGCAATCTCCACGAACAACTTGAGGAGGAACTTTCCTCTTTCGTTAGTAAAGAAGATACCATCTTGGTAAACTTCGGCTACCAAGGAATGGCCTCTTCCATTGATGCTTTGGTTGACCGTAAGGACGTCATAGTATACGATTCGGAATCGCACGCATGTATACTCGACGGTGTTCGAATGCATCAAGGAAAGCGTTTTGTGTATGCTCACAATGAGATTGACAAGCTTGAAGTGATGCTTCAAAGAGCCTCCAAAATTGTTGCCGAAACAGACGGCGGAATCCTAGTGATTACAGAGGGTGTTTTCGGAATGGGTGGCGACACTGGGAAACTTCCTGAGGTTGTTGCATTGAAAGAAAAATACGATTTCAGACTTTTTGTTGACGATGCACACGGTATTGGAACCATGGGTAAATCAGGAGCTGGAACAGGAGAGCATTATGGAGTTCAGGATGACATCGACATCTACTTCGGAACCTTCGCGAAAGCTTTCGCCTCGATCGGTGGGTTCATTTCATCGACAGAAAACGTAGTTGACTACTTGCGTTATAACATGCGTTCGCAAATCTTTGCGAAGTCTCTTCCAATGCCATTGGTTGTTGGAAACCTGAAACGACTGGAGCTTTTCCGAAATGATACTTCTTTCAAAGATGATCTTTGGGAAATCGCCAATGCCTTGCAGGCAGGGTTGCGAGCTGAAGGCTTTAACCTAGGCCAAACAGACTCTCAAGTAACTCCGGTTATTCTTCGAGGAGGGCCATTTGAAGCTGCTAATGTAGTGACAGATCTTCGCGAGAATTTCGGAATCTTTTGCTCTTTAGTGACCTACCCGGTCGTTCCAAAAGACGTTATTCTACTTCGACTTATTCCTACTGCAGTTCATACCATGGAAGATGTTGAGTACACTGTGAGCGTCTTTAAGAAGATTAAAGAGAAACTTCTCAAGGGTGAATATGACAAGGAGAAGGTAGTCTTCGCCTAATCAGCGAACCTTCTTAAAAGTAAAGTCTTTTATCTGAATAAGGTGCATGCCTTGGTTTTCGTAACCATTGTTGAAATCGAAACTTCGAAAGTTGTATTTAATAACAAGTCCGGTCGACTCAATCTGATCTAGGTTCTCCAGTAGATCAGACTGTTCGAATCGAGCTAAACTCAGGAACAATTCATAGCCTAAGAAGCCGTATCGACTCGGGTCTGTTCCGTATTGCTCGCGGTAGCGCTTCAGGAACACCTTGACCTTTTCTGACTCATAATCCACGTAATAGGCAGTGGCAAAATGTGCGTTTAATGCGTTCAGGTAAGCTAAGTCTAGGTTGTCGTAATCCATCCATTTTCCCGGAGCAAATATTCGAACGTTGTACTTCCCTGTGAGCAAATACAACTTGTTGACAAGGTTTGAAATGTACGAGAGGTCTGTACTCGGGATGAATATGTCATTCATCATACTATCAAGACGTGGCGTTAAAATGGAGGTATCCGCTTCATACATCATAAGTAATGAGGTGGAATCAAAGCTTTGTGTGGTGTCTTCCATTTGGGTGAAGACATTGACCAAATTGGCGTCTCGATATTTACCGCTGTTGATGATGATGCAGTTCGCAAATTCTTTTCTCTCATTATAGAAATCGCGTAAATACCTTACTTCGGAAGCTACAGATGGAGCCAGCTTAATCACAACAGGATTGTCAAGCAGAATCTTATTCGACTGAGGAACTGGAGAGACAATTGGAATCCCATAGCGCTTGGCTAGAGGCGAGACCTTCGTAAAATTAGATCGGTATAATGGCCCGATGATGATATCTGTTTCAGCAAAGGACAAACTGTCCAGTTGTTGGTCGAAAGAAGCAGACTTGGTATCATAGACCTGAAGAACAACTTTCTTCCCCAAATTCCGCACGGAATCAAGTGCTAAGCGAATTCCTTGATAAAACTCAAAGGCCACCAAAGAGCGTGGAAAAATCTCGTTTTTGTAAATCAATCCTTCCACTTCTTTCACCGCATAAGAAGTGTCGTTGTTGTCTAAGAAGAATGGCAGAAAGAGGGCAATCCGAATTTCACTCGAATCGCGAATTCTTCGTTCAACAATCAGGCTGTCGTCTGACTTTGGAAAAAGTGGACGCGCATAATCTATGCGCAGCTTGGGAATCCGAATCACCTGCCCTATTTGAAGGCCTTTTGTGAGTCCGGCGTTTACAAACTTGATTGAGTCAATATTGACTGCGTACAATTTCGCAAGGCTATACAAGGTTTGCTTGGCTTCAACTTTATGAAGAATCAGGCTGTCTCGCTTCGCCGGCAAGAACACTACCTCCACCTTATCTACCTTCACTTCTACTTCCCTTTTCTTAACCGTGGTAATACGCAGAATTTGATTTGGCTGAATCCCATCTTTAATTTCTGAGTTGTCCTTTAGAAGTTGTTCCTGACTAATCGCGTACCGCTTGGAAATCCCATAGAGAGTTTCCTTCGGAGCGATGGTATGCAGTATAAAATTTCCATCTACGGCTAAGTCATTCTTGGCCGTCTTCTTGATGTCTGCTTTCTTGAAAGGAATAAAAAGTTCTTGACCTATACCTAAACCCTCGCTTGCGCTTGGATTCGATTTGAAAATATCCTCTAGATCAACATTGTAGAGTTTAGAGATTCCATAAAGTGTATTTCCTTGCTCAATGGTATGTACGAAGTACTTTTTTCCAGCAAATTCACGAATTTCTTTACTCACCTTGGCCTCTTGGGATTGAGCCCATTGAAAAAGAATCAAGCAACATATGGTGAGAAATACTCTCATTCCCATTCAATGGTTGCAGGTGGTTTTGAACTGATGTCGTACACAACACGATTCACTCCGGGTATTTGATTGATGATTTGATTAGAAACCTTCGCTAAAAACCCATAGGGGAGGTGACACCAATCTGCTGTCATTCCATCCGTTGATGTCACAGCTCGTAAAGCTACTGCGTTTTCATATGTTCGCTCATCTCCCATCACCCCAACCGATTGAACCGGAAGCAAGATGGAACCCGCTTGCCAAACCTCATCGTATAGTCCGTCGTCTTTCAATCCTTTGATCCAAATATGATCGACCTCTTGCAAAGTCTGTACCTTCTCAGGCGTAATCTCGCCTAGTATACGAATTGCCAATCCAGGCCCAGGAAATGGGTGCCTTCCCAATATTTCTGCAGGCATATGTAACTCAGCTCCTACCCTTCGAACTTCATCTTTGAATAGTGCTTTTAGCGGTTCAACAAGCTCCAACCTCATATAATCGGGTAAACCTCCAACATTATGATGAGACTTGATGGTTGCAGATGGACCCTTTACAGATTTTGATTCGATGACATCTGGATAGATCGTTCCTTGTCCCAAGAAGTCAACCCCCTGAATTTCGTGCGACTCCTCATCGAAGACTTCAATAAATACTCTTCCAATGACCTTTCGTTTAGCCTCTGGATCCGAAACATCCTTGAGTTCAGAATAGAACCTTTGGGAAGAGTCTACTCCTTTCACGTTCAAGTTAAGCTCTTTATACTGCTCTAACACCTGCTCGAACTCATGTTTCCGAAGCAGTCCGTTGTTCACGAATATGCAATGAAGTCGTCCACCAATAGCACGTTGTAAGAGCACAGCTGCTACCGAGCTATCAACACCACCTGACAATCCCAAAACTACCTTACCATCTCCTATCTGATTGCGCAATTGTTCTACGGTATCTTCGATGAAGTGCGCTGGAGTCCAGGACTGGCAGCATGAACAGATGTTCACTACAAAATTTCGGAGAAGGTGCAAACCATCCGTCGAGTGATAGACCTCTGGGTGAAATTGAATTCCATAGGTCTTCTCACCCTCAATCTCATAGCCAGCATTTTCAATGTTGTTGGAGCTGCAAATGTTTCTGAAATTTGATGGCAAGTTCAAAATGGTATCGCCGTGCGACATCCAAACTTGTGAGCCTGTATCAATTCCGTGGAGCAAGTCAGAGCTTGCATCAACGCCTGTTAGGTTTGCGCGACCATATTCCCTATGTGCCGATTTCCCGACCTCGCCCCCGGAGGTTTTGGCTAAAATTTGAGCACCGTAGCAGATGCCTAGGAGTGGGAAATTTCCTCGAATTTTTGAAATATCCGGTTCAGGATGTCCAGGTTCATAGACAGAGAAAGGGCTTCCTGATAAAATAACGCCTTTGCAGGTATCGCCGGGCTCTGGAAAGTCGCTGTAAGGGTGAATTTCACAATAAACGTTCAATTCACGTACACGGCGCGCGATCAGTTGTGTGAACTGCGAGCCAAAATCAAGAATGAGGATGTATTCTTCCATACGCAAAAGTAGTATCCTTCAAGTCACGGCAAAATACTTGAAATTGGCCTTTTCGAAAGTTTTGAACAGCAGAAACTACTTTTGATTCACCGCTCTATCAAGCGCAACTAGCCCACTTCATCCTTCAAGATGAGCATCTCGAAGGAAAATGGGTCGAAGCTTTTGATAAGTTCAGGGACAACTCCAGTTCCAAGAAGCATTTCAATGTGCGCGAAACTCTGAATGCGCTCCTGAAGAACCTTTTTCGGATATACTTGGCTGTATAAGGCCTCAAGCTTTTGAATCCTTTCTTCTTCTTTCCTTTTCAGTCTGCGTTTGAACTTCGCTTCCATCTGCTCAAGAACCTTCTCCATCTTTCGTACATGCGCCTCTGAGTATGCATGCATACCCGATTCAAATTGTGAAAAGCGTTTCTTAAGCGTATTTGAAAGTGCTTCGAACTGTTCCTTTTCGGCTTGAAACCCATCGTAAGATTCGTTTGTGCTGAGAATTTCTTCTAGGTGAACATTCATAGGCTGAAATAGAGCGATCGCCTCGATTTCAAGTTCCTTCATCTTTCTAAGCACATTCCTTCCAAGTGCAAGAGCTGAGCTGCGCGGAAACAGGCTAGGAAAGGGAAGACTAAAATGATCGAAGACTCCTTTTAATTGAAACCAATAGGCCAGCTCTCCACCTCCACCCAGGTAGGCCACGTTCGGTATAATGACTTCTTGGTATACGGGTCGCAACAGGGCATTTGGAGAAAATGCTTGAGGATTGGAGTCTAATTCGTTAAGGAGCTCTGCTTCAGTCCAAGAGTCATCGGAATCCACCAAACCGAAACCCTCTCCTCGCTTTTCAATTCTATATCTCCCTTTGTCCTTGAGATAGAACAAGTTTATTTCGCGTGGAAAGACCTGAGCCTTGTACCCAAGGTTTCTAAGGGCAGCGCTATTCTCTTTCACCAGTGGCTCCGAAACGCAATTAAGGAGTTCCTCTTTCATTATGGGAACAAAATGTTTTTTGAGCACTGCTGAATCGGCGTCGAGGCACAAGACTTCAACTCCTTCAAAAATGGCATGTACCAATTTTCGAGTAGCTTCTGAGAGGTTTTTAGACTTTAGATAAGCCGTTTTAAAAAGAGACATCAAGCGCTCTGAATCAGGTCGGTTACCTAAGCTGAGTTTAAGATCCTTCTGAACTTGCTCAATTCCATCCAAATGCATTCTTCCGCAGGCTCCCTCAGCTTTTCGCCGCCATTCAATGCGGTCGTCGCCAAGGTAGAAGTGATTCACTTCCTCAAAATCATGGTCCTCTGTCGCCATCCAGAATATCGGTAGAACAGACTGCTTTTCCGTGGCTAGTTCTTCAGCTAGCTTGACTAGACCTGCAATCTTGTAAACGAAATACGCTGGACCTCCAAAGAGTCCAAGTTGATGTCCACTAGTTACCGCACGAGAATTTGAATTTGATAGTTTTTCAATCAGCTTGGTTCTCTCTGCAGTGAGTAAGCCAGTCTCTGAATATTGCCTTTTTAACTCCGATACTAAATCACTTCGAATTTCGGTTGAGAGCTCTCTTCCGGGAAGACTATTGGCTAGCTGTTCCTTCGACGGGAAACTTGAATAAAAGGGTCTTAAGTGCTCATCTTTCGACAGGTATGCCGACATCAATTTGTTCCAATGCCCACTCTTACCTATTCCGATAAGCTCCGCTTTCAAACCAACTCAGCCTTTAGATCATACATATCTGCCTTCAATATCCGCACTTCTGCAAAATCTCCGACTCTAAGGTAATTCTCCTCTATTGGAATAAGGACTTCATTATCGACTTCGGGTGAATCAAACTCTGTTCGTCCGATAAAATAATCCCCTTCGGCGCGATCAATGATGACTTTCAGTTGGCGTCCAACAAGTTGAGAATTCTTCTCTAGGCTAATGTGCGATTGCATTTCCATGATCGCATCTGTACGCTCCTGCTTCACTTCGGCAGGTACGTCATCTTCCAACTCGTAAGCCGTGGTATCCTCTTCATGGCTGTAGTTGAACACACCAAGTCTTTCAAAGCGTTGTTCTTCAACCCATCGCATCATCTCTTGGAAATCTTCTTCAGATTCTCCTGGAAAGCCCGAAATGAGAGTAGTTCGAATCGCAATTCCTGGAACAGTTTCTCGGATCGATTCGAGCAAGGCATTCGTCTTTTTCTGGGTGATTCCGCGCCGCATAGATTTCAGCATTTGATCTGAAGCATGCTGTAGAGGGATGTCGAGGTAATTGCAAATCTTTGGCTCTTCCGCCATCACCTGCAAAGCATCCATCGGAAAGCCCGCTGGGAAGGCGTAGTGAAGTCGAATCCACTCAATTCCATCCACTTTAACTAGAGCTCTTAGCAAATCTCCCAAGCGCCTTTTCTTATATATATCTAATCCGTAATAGGTAAGATCTTGAGCTATCAGAATCAATTCTTTCACTCCTTGAGCTCCAAGTTTTCCGGCTCTCTCCACCAAATCTTCGATGGGAGTAGAACCGTGTTTACCACGCATTAAAGGAATGGCACAAAAAGCACATGGTCGGTCGCAACCTTCGGAGATTTTAAAGTAGGCATAATGAGCAGGCGTACTTAGCAGGCGTTCTCCGAGAAGTTCCTTTTTGTAATCTGCTTTCAAGGCTTTTAACAACCTCGGTAAATCACGTGTTCCAAAAAAGGAATCGACCTCAGGAATCTCCTTGCGCAAATCACCTCCGTAGCGTTCGCTCAAACACCCAGTGACGTATAGCTTATCTATAAGTCCATCTTCTTTGGCTTGAGCAAAGTTTACAATGGTCTCGATTGATTCTTGTTTCGCCTCATCGATAAACCCGCAGGTATTGATGATGGCTACATCAAAATTGTCTTCGTTCGAATCGTGGGCTACGTCGAAGTTATTTGCCTTCAGCTGACCCATCAGTACTTCAGAATCGTAAAGGTTCTTGGAGCATCCCAAGGTTACTACATTGACTTTGTACGGCTTTGTTGTCTTAGTTCTCAAATCGTCGATAAAACTGTACCATTCAGCGAAGCTCTGAAACTATTTCAGTCAGTTCGGCGTGGGTGCGGCAAAGGTATTTTAATTACCGCCATGACTTAGAAAAACAAAAATGGAAACGATAAAACTAAACCCTGCCGGAAAGGCAATATACGGAATGGCTCTTCTGACGATTGCCGGGGCCGACGACGAGCTATCAGAGCCAGAAATGAATTGGTTCATGAATGTCTGGGCTCATAACGTTGGTGCCACAAACGACTTGATTCGAGATTGGTCGAAGTTCGACTACAGTAATGCCAACTTGAATGAAATCCTCGATAAAATAGGTTCTGACTTTCCACTAAGAAGTAGTGCAACACTTATCTACGACGGTGTACATATGTCTTTAGCCGATGATGAATACGCCTTGGAAGAAAGGGAGGGCGTAATGAAAACGGCCGCCTTCTTGAATATTGACAAGTTTACGGTGCGAAATATTAAGGGGCTGATTGCGCTCGAGCGCGCTGGGTCAAAAATTCGGCACTCGATCTTTAGCAGGACGTCGACTACTTCAGTCGTTTGCTTTAAAAAGTGAGTCGACAAATTCGCTGCGATTGAAAGCTTGCAAGTCGTTGATCTGTTCACCTACACCAATGTACTTTACTGGAATCTTCAATTGATCTGAGATTCCAATAACAACTCCTCCTTTGGCAGTTCCATCGAGTTTGGTGAGTGCCATAGCAGTAACATCTGTGACCTTTGTAAATCGCTTGGCTTGCTCCATGGCATTCTGGCCCGTGGAAGCATCCAGTATGAGAAGAACTTCGTGAGGAGCATTTGGAATCACCTTTTGCATCACATTACGGATCTTCTCAAGCTCGTTCATCAAATTAACCTTGTTGTGCAAGCGGCCGGCAGTATCGATGATCACCACATCGGTCCCTTTGGCTTTTGAAGAGGATAAAGTGTCGAAAGCAACAGAAGCTGGATCGGCTCCCATTCCTTGGGTTACAATTGGTACTCCTACGCGTTCCGACCAGATCTTCAATTGGTCCACAGCTGCTGCGCGAAAGGTATCCGAAGCACCCAAAACGACTGACTTGCCAGCCTGTTTGAATTGATGCGCCAGTTTTCCAATGGAGGTTGTTTTACCAACTCCGTTTACGCCAACGACCATGATCACATATGGGCCGGCAGATTCTGGCACATTAAAACCACCATCCTCCGAATTCGATTCTTCAAGGAGAGCTACTATTTCCTCTCGAAGTACTTTGTTCAACTCTGAAGTAGAGGTGTATTTGTCTTTCGACACGCGTTGTTCAATCCGCTCAATGATGCGAAGGGTAGTGTCTACTCCAACAT
>CAXAIH010000036.1:0-11735 GCA_963968755.1 uncultured Flavobacteriales bacterium | reverse complement strand
GTTTTATGAAGTTCGGGAGCTTGCAACAAACGGAGCACCGCTGCTACAGCGGAACATACAATTGGATTTCCACCAAAGGTGGTAATGTGTCCTAGAATGGGGTCCTTTCGAAAGTCATCCAGGATGCTTTTGGAAGAGACGAGAGCTCCTACGGGAAGTCCACCACCAAGTGCTTTTCCCAAGGCTAAAATGTCTGGTTCAATGTCAAAATGCTCAAATGCGAAGTTCTTTCCCGTTCTTCCAATTCCACATTGAATTTCATCCAATACCAAGAGGGCACCAACTTCTGAACACCTTTTTCTAATGGCTTGAATCCAGGCTTGATCCGGAATACGAACTCCAGCATCTCCTTGAACGCTCTCGAGGAAAACACCAGCACAGCTTTCGTCGATCTGCGCAACATCAGCTGGATCATTCCATTCAATAAAATGCACGTCGGGCAACAAGGGACGAAAAGCCGACTTTCGAGATTCATGGTCGCTGATGCTCAAGCTTCCATTGGTGCTGCCATGGTAGGCTCCGCGCACCGATATAATTTTACTTCTTCCTGTATGCCTTTTGCAGAGTTTGATGGCCGCTTCAATGGCCTCGGTGCCTGAGTTTACAAAGTAACAGGTGTTTAGGCTTTGCGGTAGGAGGGAAGTTAGGGCATTGGCCGCTTCCAGTGTTGGTTTGTAGAGGTATTCGCCATAAACCATCACGTGCGCAAACTTCTCTGCCTGACTTCGAATGCTTCTTACAATTTCTGGATGTTGATGCCCGAAGTTGTTTACACAAACTCCAGAAATGAGATCGATGTATTCCTTTCCCTCCGCATCCACAAGGATGGACCCTCTGGCCGCCACAATTTCAATTTGCGCCTCGTGAGGGGAAGTGCCTGCTAAAGTAGATGTAGACTTTCTGTTCATTCTTGGTCCTAAAAGTAACCTTCTCCCTTCAATTGAAATGCGATCTTCGCAGGAAGAAGTACATCCTTTTATGAGTCTAAATACACTCCTTATTTTTCTGACGGCCATCGTCTCATTTTTGTCCTTCAACAACCGCGATTTGTTCATGAAGATGGAGTTCAACGCTTACATGACGTTCCACAGAAAACAATGGCACCGTCTTTTAAGTCATGCTCTTGTTCATGCTGACTTTATGCACCTCTTGGTGAATATGATTGTACTCTGGAGCTTCGGAAGAATTGTTGAAGCTTACTTCACAGGTATGTTTGGGTTTCAGGGCAATTACTATTTTCTCATGCTCTACGCTGGAGGAGTGGTAATAGCTAGTTTACCTTCTCTCTTAAAACACAAAGACAATCCAAGCTACAATGCCGTGGGTGCTTCTGGAGCAGTTTCGGCTGTTCTCTTCTCGGCAATTTTATTTCAGCCCTTGTCTAAAATCTATCTGTTTTTTATTCCCATCGGAATTCCAGCGTTCATCTTTGGTCCGCTTTATTTGGCGTATGAAATTTATATGGACAAGAAAAGTCAAGACCGGGTTGCTCACGATGCACACTATTGGGGCGCCATCTTCGGTTTGCTCTTCACCATTGTCGTTCAGCCTGAAATTGTGCCTTACTTCTTCAACCAAATTCTAGGGTCGTGAACAGAGCAGTTTTCTTCGATCGCGATGGCGTTATAAACATGGAGCTGGGCGACTATGTATGGAAGCCTGAAACCTTCATTTTGTGTCCAAGAATTTTGGAGAACCTTCTTGAGCTCAAGGCGCGAGGTTATTTATTGGCGGTGATTACCAATCAGGGCGGAATTGCAAAAGGGATTTACAGGCACAGCGATGTGCAGCGTACCCTGAATCATATGATAGGCTTGTGCAGCGAGGCCGGAATCGAATTCGTTGAGGTTATGTATTCCCCTCACCACGATACAGTGGGCGAGTCTATCAGTCGAAAACCTGATAGTTTGATGTTTGAGCGGATTCTGTACAAACACAATATAGATCCGAGTCAATCCTTCATGATCGGGGATAAGGAACGTGACATTATTCCTGCGGAAAAATTGGGAATGAAAGGTTTCTTGATAGAGAAGAATGTTGATATTCACTACTTGCTTCAGGAGATACCAGCATGAGCTACATTATTCTAAACGGCGAAATTTTACCCGGCGATAATCCTCGCTTGCAAGTCGATAACCGAGCATTTGCCTACGGCGATGGTCTTTTTGAAAGTATGCTTCCCTTCACGGGAACGCCCACTCACTTTGAGCAGCACCTCGAACGACTGAAGTTTGGGATGGAGGCGCTAAAACTTAGGTCGAATCCCTACGTTCAAATGGAGCGATTTCAAAGTCTCTTCCAAGAACTTGTAGAAGCGAATGAATTGGAAACTGCTAAAGTCCGACTCTCTGTTTTTCGCAAGAGCATAGGGAATTACAAACCTGAGTCCGACGACACAGGAATGCTTGTGAGCATGAGCTCCATTGAGGGAGACGCCTATCCTCTGAATGAGCAAGGACTGACATCAGGAATCTGCACGGTATACCGAAAATCATTTGACCCTTGGGCCAACTTTAAAACCAGCAATGCCCTGGGCTTTGTTATGGCCTCCATTGAAGCTAGAGATTCAGGAACCGATGAGCTCTTCATTCTCAATACCGCGGGAAGGTTGTGCGAGTCGACAAGCTCAAACGTGTTTTTGGTGAAAGGAAACAAAGTTTGGACACCCTCGCTTTCTGAAGCCTGCCTAGCAGGAACCATGCGTGAACGTGTTGCTAAAATCGTTCACGATTTGGATCTATCTATAGAATCTCGCCCCGTCGAAGCAAGGGAGTTATACGACTGTGACGAAGTCTTTCTTACCAATGCCATCGGGGGAGTGAAGTGGATAGGCTCCTATGAAGATCGCCGATACTACAACACAGTTTCAAAGCGCGTTCAGCAGGAATTGCTCAAGTCAATTCAGTGATGGGTTTTCCGGAAAGCTAGCCAGCAGCTCATATTTTTTGCCGTAACTGCCTAACACATCAATCCAGCTGTCTCTGTTTAGAGGAGAAAGCGGGTTCAGATGGTTGAGCTTTTTCACCAGCCACGATCTTTCTTCCAATTCGTATTCAAGCTGGCCTTCCGCCCAGCCGGCATAGCCCATAAAGAACTTCACATCGGATTGGGAAACAAGACCATTTTTGAGCATAAATTGAAGCTGCTCAAAGTCGCCGCCCCAGTACAATTTGTCGAAGACTTGCTTGGAGTCCTTTAGCTCATTGCCTAGGGAGTGCAGGAAAAAGAGACTATCGCGTTCTACAGGTCCGCCCAAGTAGATAGGGAATTGATCGCCGAAGCTGTATTCAACAACATCCGAAAGCATGAGTTCACTTGGTTTGTTCAAGGTGAAGCCAACACAACCATCATTGCTCTTTCCTGTAAGCAGAATAACCGACCGACTGAAGTTTGGGTCTGGTAGCCAAGGTTCAGATAGAAGCACACGTCCTTTTTCGAGCTCTTCGTTCTCAAAACTGAGCTTCTCAAAAAAGTCATTGTATGGAAGATGATCGTTCATGTACTCTGTTCTCAATCAATTTAAGTACAGCGATATTTAGCTGTATCCTATAAAACAACGAGCGCAAAGGCAAAGCATTGTGCTGCTCGTTTTCCAATCGACTTGAAGGACTAAAATGGCTATTTTCGGGACAAAGTTTGACCGAAAGAATTAAAAAATTTTCAACAGGATGAGTGCAGATGTAAGAGGATTGGAACCGAAAGTATTGTGGAATCATTTTGAGGACCTAAATGCAGTTCCCAGACCTTCTAAAAAGGAAGAACGCGTTACGGCTTTTATGAAATCTTTTGGAGAGTCCTTAGGCTTCGAAACCGAAGTAGATTCCATTGGAAATGTACTGATCCGCAAACCAGCCACCCAAGGCATGGAGCAGAAAATGGGAGTCGTGCTTCAGGCACACCTAGATATGGTTCATCAGAAAAACTCCGATACTGATTTCGATTTCGACACCCAAGGAATCAAGTCCTATGTAGATGGAGAATGGGTAAAAGCAGATGGAACAACCCTAGGTTCAGACAATGGAATGGGAGTTGCCGCAGCGATGTGCATTCTGACTTCAACAGATATTCCTCACGGACCGATTGAAGCGCTTTTCACCGTAGATGAAGAAACCGGAATGACCGGTGCTTTTGCTTTGCAGCAGAATTGGTGCAAAGGCGACATTCTGCTCAACATGGATTACGAAGACGAAGGGGAACTTTGCATCGGATGTGCCGGTGGAATCGACACGAACATCAATGGTTCCTACCAAAAAGAATCGGTGCCAGCTGGTTCAAAGACCTATCACATATCCATCAAAGGCCTTAAAGGGGGGCACTCTGGAGTTGAGATTCATTTGCAAAGAGGTAATTCAAACAAGATCAGTACACACCTTCTGTGGCGTGCAAGCCGTGACTTCGGGCTGCGACTCATGCGCTTTGATGGTGGAAGTCTAAGAAACGCCATTCCTCGGGAGGCTTTTCTAGATGTATGTGTGCCAGAAGGCAAGAGTGCGGCCTTCGAAGCTTTTGTAAAAGAGTTTGAGCAGGAAAAGAAAAACGACCTTGCTGTTACAGATCCAAATTTTGTGATTGAAATAGAGCATTCCTCGGAAGGGCAATCAGTGCTTCCAAGCGAAGTGCAAACGAATTTGTTGAATTCCATTTACTCGGCGCCAAATGGCGTATATAAATGGAGCAACGATATAGAGAACTTGGTTGAGACCTCTACAAACTTGTCGCGCGTATTGATTGAAGATGGAAGCTACCTTGTTCAAATGTTGACTCGTAGTTCTGTGGATAATTCAAAAAATGAATTGGCGCGTATGATTGAGTCTGCTTTTGGATCTACAGGCGCTGAAGTTGATCACGCTGGTTCTTATCCTGGCTGGGCTCCAAACCCAAAGTCAGATATCCTAAAGGTAGCACAGGGGATTTATGAATCCATGTACAGCAAGGTTCCTGAAGTAATGGCAATTCACGCCGGCTTGGAGTGTGGCATCATTGGGAATACGCATCCAAATTTGGATATGATTTCATTTGGCCCTACCATTCGGAACCCGCACTCGCCGGATGAAATGGTGAACATTGAGACGGTTCAGAAATTTTGGAAGTATCTTTTGGAGATTCTTAAGAACATACCTTCTAAAAACTAAGCAATGAAAGGCCTGCTCACCGTATCATTCCTGCTCTTGATTTCTCAGTTGTTGCCTCATGCATCCATTGCTCAAGCGACAGAAAAAACGACCACAAAGTCAGGCCTAACCTACATCCGACTTCTCGATGGCGATGGCGCTTCGCCAGAAACTGGAGATAAGGTGAAAATCTGGTTCATTGGCAGGTTGTCGACAGGCAAGGTGTTTGAGAAGGTTGAGAAATCTGTAAAGTTTACGGTAGGAGACAAGCAACTCATTCCTGGTTTCAGTGAAGCTTTGGCACTTATGAAAGAAGGCGAGCGCGCTCGATTTATTATGCCGCCTGAGATTGCTTACGGTGAGAAAGGAAGTACGGGCCTTGGTGGCGTTGTAGTAGTTCCACCGAACGAGACCATCTCTTTTGAGATTTTGATGCAGAAAGTGTATTGAACAAAAAACCCCTGTCGAACGAATTCGAGCAGGGGTAAAAATCCTAAATTATACGCAAGCCAACTGTAACAGGTTTCACTTGTGGTGCTAAATCTTTTTCGAAGAAGTTGTTCAGTTGATACTCTCCGTATAGGTAGATGTCTCCAAACCCAATTCCCACTAAGGCACTCCCATTCCAACGGTTCACGTTGTAGGGGTTTTTGTAATCAATTTTGTGCTTTTCATCGTTCAGCTCAAACTTCTGCTGAAGGCGAACACTCATTCTATACTCGCCAATCACACCAGCGGTAAGGTGTACGGTATTTTTTTTCTTGCCGAGGTTTATGCCTAGAAGTAAAGGGCCTCTCAAGCTTCCCATACTCAGCTTGTTTCGACGAAAATTCACTCCTGCAGGTACGGCTACTACCGAGTCGGTTCCTGGAGTCAAACTGAAGTCTTGTTCAAAGGCAAATTGTCGATAATCGAACCCAAGGCCAGTGACCAACTTCAAATATTCACCGGCTATTTTAAAATCTTTCTGAAAAGCATTTACCTGCAAGTGAATCGAGCTCGCAGGCTTCAACTCAAGAAATTCATAGCCTTTCACTGTTGCCAAAGACATCTGATCGTTCAATAGCATATTCACGCCAAGGAAAATACCGTTCCAGTGGTTAAAGCTGTACTCTTTAGGTTCTTCGTCCTTATCCATGTCAAGGCTGTCCAAATCGAGCTCTACAATATTGCTATCAGGGTCAGCCTCGCCATCTTCATCAATGATAAGGATGAGTGTTTTGTTAATGCGAATTTTGTTGGTATCAGGACCTGTAGCATAAAGGGCCAGAGGGCTTAAAAAACCAAAAACTAGGAGGGTTATAATTGAATTTTTCATGATTGGTGGTGTTTATTTCCTTTAAGACGCTGAGGTATCCAAATAGTTACAGGCAACTATTTATTTTCCCAATAAAGCTTGGAAGTGCCTAGCGCTACTAGCTTTCCTTCTTCAAAGTCGACCTTGATTCTCTTTGAGTTTTGTAAGCCGGATTTGGCGATGTCCTTGAGTTCGTTGGTCGATGGAAGGAGCTTTTCTCTTTCTCCCGTGATTCTCGCTTTCACAGCTTTCAAGGCATTGGCGACAAAGCCCGGCTCTGGAGATTCACTGCTTTCGAAGTGCGAGGTGTAAGAATAGCTTGAAGCTTGTGCGATAAAATCGTTTGAACTTTCTGCATTAAGAATGGAAATTTTGGGCTGACGTTCCTGAATCAGCTTCCATTGAAGCTTTTCGCGCTTTATATCCTTCTGTTTCTGTGCGTTTCGTTCAATAGCTTGAGTGCGCTCATTTCCTCCAGCTAGTGAAGCGATTTGAGTAGAGGCCTTTTCTTTCATATCAAGGCCTAGCTTTTCAATATCTGTCTCAGTTTTCGATTCAATTTTCGCCTGGGCAGTTATCCTTAAGGGCTCTTCCGTCCTAGCAAGGTATTCACCGCGCAGTTGTTGTTCGGAATTGCTGAGCATAAGGTATCCACTCACTACACCGATGAAAATCGCGGCTACCGCGATTCTTCTTAGGGTGATTACTTCTCCTGAGAAAATACTCAGGGTTTTGAGTAATTCTGCTTTTCTTGGAAATACGATAGTTTGGTCGGCTTCAAGTTTGGTGAGCCGATACAAATCAAGTTCCTTCTTCAGTCCTGCATTTGAATTGACGGCTGAGTGCAGCGTATTCTGTTCTTCAAGATTTAGAGAACCTTCAACCCCCCCAATCATCAAAGCATTCCAATCAAGGCCTTCCTGCACCTCAGCTTCCACCTTTGGTGCAGATTGGAAGTTGAAGTTTAAACTCAATGCATCCCAATCATTGAGCACTTCAGCGTCTTCAGGATGCTCTTTGAGCCAGGCGTCAACCAATAGGAAGTCGTCGGAACTGAGATTACCATCCATATAATCTACCAAAAGGGCTTCTATGTTTTCAGGTCGTTTCAAAGTACCAAGTCAAGTCTGCCGATGTATTGTTTCATGCTTTTTCGTGCTCGGAAGATGTACACCTTCACCTGTGATTCCGACAATTGAGTCATCTCTCCGATTTCGTCGTAGTTGTATCCTTCATAATCTCTTAAAAGCAAAACCGTCTTTTGAATTTTAGTTAGTCGCGCTAAGGCCTCGTCAAGAATGTCTTTTAAGTCTGGCTGAGCTGAACTGCGTCCCTCATCTTTTTGTAACGAACGATATGCTTCATCTCTTACGTGCTTTCTTGCGCTATCAACAATAAGGTTGTGCACCGTAGAGAAGAGGTATGACTTTAATTTCGGTGCTTGAATGTCATCACGACGCACCCACACGCGCGCGAATGCCTCTTGAACTAGATCCTGCGCATAGGCATGTTCGGAAACATGTTTCAATGCGAAACGGTAAAGACCATCTGAAAAGGCACGAACTCCGTCGTTGTATTCGCGTGTGTTCAACTAGGGCAATTTTTAGCTAAGACGGCCAAGTACCATGAAAGTTACAGCGAAGTCAAAAAAAATTATTCCGACTTCTCTTTTGCGTAGGGATTCTCGTAAAAGTCACTCTGGTCAGCACCCTCTGCGTCACTCAAGCATTTGAAGTCTTTCTCCACTAGGAGCGTGCATTTTGAACCGTCCTTCAATTCAAAAGAGTTCCTGAAGCCAACGCGATTCGAATGAGCCCATGAGCTGAGTGTTTCACTAGGAACGATTACTTCCAGCCCTTCAGCATTGTGCGAAATTCGAAACTCAGAGCCAGAAGCACTCAAGGAATATTTGAACCTAGAGCCCGGAAGAATAGTTTCCGAAAAGAGTGCACCATCTTGGTCCAATCGATCCACTTCCGATTTTAAAAGTCGAAGGCGAATGCTATTATCTAGAATGCGCAATTTCATTTCTTGAGAATGAGTTTTTGTTGAGCTTGAAGTTCACCCGCCTTGTTTTCCATGGTCAAGAGATAAACCCCTTCTGAAAAGTTCTCGAGTTGCAAGATGTGTTGATTCTGTCCAGCCTGAAGATTCAGCTTGGAACTCCATAGCAACTGTCCATTTAAACCTACAATTCTCGCAACAACGGTCTCCTGCCTGAAGTGATAGAAACTCAGCTGAAAGCGTCCTTTATTCGGATTTGGAAACAGCTTCAAACTTCTGTTAGCAAGTGCTTCATTCGCAGAAGTGGGTTGATAGATATGAGTGATGAATGCTGATGCGCCTGCGCTCGGTGCGTAGTAACTTCCGCTGGCAGTTTGTTCCAAACGAAGGGCGCGCACCATATAGAAGTGTTCACCACTTTTTGTGTTGCTCTTATCCGTGAAGTTTGTAGTTGAAACGATGCTATCGCTCACTCGTAAGTGTATTTTCTGAAGTGAATCGTACCTGTATACATGATATCCAATTACAGTAGGATCACTTGAGGCTGTCCAACTCAAACTGACCTCATTGTTTGAAGTCGAACCACTCAAATTACTTGCTGGAGTAGGGTAGTACATCCTCAAACTTGGGTCGCCCATAAGCGCAATATGCACCTCATATGCCGATCCGTTGAAGTTTCCAGTATATCTGTCGCCTGTATTGTTTTGCGATGTTCTAGCACCCCAGCCGATGGTTCCGCCTAAGGCCATATTGTGTACATACCATTTCGGAATTCCTCCCCAGAAACAAGCAAGAGATGAGTTTGCGAGTGGCGCTCTGAGTAGATTATTTCTTGAGTCCCAATCACCAAAATAGCTTCCCGCCAAAATGCTAAAGATGTTGTTTAGAGAATCCGTGGCAAAGTCACTTGTTCTTCCCACACCAGAGCAAGAAGTATAGGATCCGGCACCGCAGCCGTAGGCCCATAAGTAGGACCCGCTTTTAAGTTCAGTGAAGTAATCGGCACTCTTTACCTTATCCCGTCCAAAAAAGGAAACTAAGTTGTGCCAACCCGTGCTCGCTAAATTCAGCCCGCTGAAGTTATTATCGACCACAGCTTGTCTATCTGCTCTTAACAGCCCTCTCCGGAAAGCCGAATTTCTGTTTAGGTAAGATCTTAGAAGCTCGATTTCGCTCGAGGAAAACTCTGGCATGTCAAAGAGGTCTACACGTCCCATTTCCAATTCCACATCATTTGGAAGTTTGGTTTGATCAAATTTCCCGTCGCTAGGCGTATTATGGTGCCGAGATTGGTTACCACTTGTTCGCGTAACGCTGAAGTCTGTCCATTCTCCATCAAGATTAGCGTAGTAAAGGTCAGCAGGCCATGCGCCGGTATGATTACCTGAACCTTCAACATGTCCATCGGGAGGTGGAGTACCGCTGAAAGCTGAATAGTCGCCTGAGTAGGGAACCGGAACGTGCCCGAGTAAAAACAGGCTGTTCAACTTGGTGTCGAAATCAAAATAGGCCGCGTACACGCTGTCTTTTACATCCGTGACTTTCGTCCCTGGTGGAATGGAGTACACCTTTGCATTCCACCCTTCAAGTATGAGGTCTTCCACAAGACGGTCAACTTCCGAAAGGAGTTCCATGCCAACGGCGCTATCTAGAAGGATGGCGACGTTCATGGTTGCATCGTCCACTTCTTTTCGTATTCCAGAACGCAAGTAGCCCACGGCATAGGTGGCCGAAGACTCAGTTCTGAGTATGCGGTATTCATAATCCTGTCCTGCCACAACATTGGTGTCCAAATAGGAGGTGTCGGTTCCTGAGAAATTGGCTAGCTGAACTCCCCAGCCGGCCGTATCGATTGATGAGCGTCGGTAAAGCTCATAGTTGCCTGTCCAATTCTCTTTAGGCCACGTCAACTGTAAGTCTTCACCAAGAATTTCTGCTTCTAAAAATACAACTTGATCATTGGCTACTTGGGCAAAAGAGCTCCAACAATAGAAGCTTGTTACGAGAAGGAGGAGGAGCTTTTTCAAGATTTATTGAATTCGTTGCTTGGCTGTATAAAGGTTCATCCGATCTGATTTCAAGAATCCGACTAAACTCAAGTTGAAATCGGATGCAAGTTGTGCGGCAAGACTAGAGGGAGCTCCGATGGCGGCCATGATCGGAATGCCTCCCATTATGGCTTTTTGAACCAGTTCGAAGCTAGCTCTTCCAGATACCAATGCTACAGAATCTGAAAGGGGAAGGCGTCCTTCGAGAAAGGCGGCGCCTACCGTTTTATCGAAGGCATTGTGTCGTCCAACATCTTCCCGCATATACAAGAGCTCTCCTGTGCTGCTGAAAAGCCCAACAGCGTGCAGACCTCCGGTGTGTTCAAAAACGAGTTGGGCCTGACGCAATTGTTCAGGTAAAGATTGAATCCAATCTGCGCTCACCACTGGATTTTCCTTTGGGAGAATAGGGCAATTCTTGGTAGTTTCAATCGATTCGATGCTGGCCTTTCCGCATACCCCACAGCTAGAAGTCATGTAAAAGTTGCGCTCCAGTCCGTCTAAATCGGGTTCAACATCTTCTCGCAATTCCACGCGTACAATGTTCTCTTGTTCCTGATCGCTCTCGTCGAAGCAATAGCGGATGTGATCCACTTCGTCTTTTGAACTTAGAATTCCTTCTGTATAAAGAAAGCCCACGGCCAATTCGAAATCGTGGCCCGGTGTGCGCATGGTAACGCTCACTGTTTTTTGTTTTCTGTTGGCACCTTTACCATAACCCAGTCGGACTTCCATGGGTTCTTCAACAGCCAATAAGTCTGACTCAAGTTCAGGAATCTTCTTGTTAAAGCGGGATACAGTGGTATGAGCTACGCTTGGGCTTGCCATAATTAGGGTGGTTAAAGTTAATCATCCTCCGCATTAAATTTTCATTCATAAGCTTCATGCTATAAGAAGAACTAGGCTTCCTTTGTAAAAAGGGAATCAAGCCAATTTTTCACTTTATTTTGTTGCCACACCAGAAGAGAACTTAATGATGAAGAAGCTCCATTTATGTCTACTTGCATGTTTGTTTCTAGCGGCCTGCTCAGAACAAAACCAGTCGACAGAAAAAGTCCAAAATTCAAGTCTTCCAAATCCAAAAGGGCCTTTTACCGAGCTCACCATTCTTCAGATGAACGATGTGTACGACATTGCTCCTTCGAGAAATGACGACCTGGGTGGTTTGGCGCGCGTGGCCAGCATTCAGCGAAAACTCGTAAAGGAAAACCCCTTCACCCTCACAGTGATGTGCGGCGACTTTCTGAGTCCTTCCGTGCTCGCGATGTTGAAAGA
>CAXAIH010000035.1:0-11865 GCA_963968755.1 uncultured Flavobacteriales bacterium | reverse complement strand
GGATTGCATCGACACGCGCCACAGCCCTTTTCGCTGATCAAGCACGCTGGCATTGTAGCCTTGTCGTTCCAGAGCATCAACCAAACCTTCCGCATTTGATTGAATGCTGAAGCAACCCGCAATGATGTGGTAATTGCCTCTTGGACCAGGTTTTGGAATCCGGTTTACGGCAACATCTGTTTTATCGCGGCTTGCTGTTTCACCTAAGCGCACGTATATGGCATCCAAGTCTTGCGAAACCTTTTCCTCGCGAAACGAAATACCCACAACACCCTGGTTTCCCAGGTTCAGTCGTTCCAAAATATTCTTCTGTCCTTTCGGCACCTCAGCCAAGGCAACTTGAGGCCTTCTTACCTCATAGCTGAGGCAAACTTTTTCACTGAAAGGATTCAAATCAGAAAGATCGAAGTTCTGGTTCTGCTGCAGGAGAGGAGTACTTGTTCCCAACCAAAAAAGATATCCCATCAGCGGAATGGCGGCAAGCGCATAAGCTCCCACAATAGCTTTTCGAAGTGGACTTCTATGCCTCGAAGCGACGCCAACTGCTGCGGATGTTTTATCCCGGGTTGAACTGAGTTTTAGGCCAACCACCTGAATGGGGTCGAGGCCATAGGAATCCTTCAAGTAATTGACCTCCAAATCTTGCTCGAAGCGCAAATTGGAATCTACATCTTTCACGAATCTTCCAATCTCTTTAAGCTCACTCCCCTTCTTCGACTGAAGTTCCGATTGTATGCTTCGCACTTCCTCAGAGATGAAGGTAAGGGCAGCATTAAAATCAATCTCCTCCTCCTGAGAGATTTGATTCGCGAGAAGACCGTCGTTGTTCTTTAAGTGTTGATTGAAACTCACCTCTTTGTAGGCTGGGTAGAAGCACTGATTCACTTCATTAAACCAAGCAGGTTTGCGATTGCCAACAATGCCACCAAATCCAGGAATAATGACACAATCGTGATCATATAACAAGGTCGATATGTAGGTCGATAGGGCCTTCATGAAGTTAACTTCGAAGGTAGAAATTCAAATGAATTGGGAGTACTCGATTTTTCATGGAAGTCAATCCTACTTTGCCTTTCGAATCATCTCCCGAACAAGCTCTGCATCCTCAGGATGATCAACACCTATGCTCTCCCCTTCCACTTCAGCCAAGTGAAGCTTAAATCCCGCTTCCAGCCAGGCCAGTTGCTCCAATGATTCTGCCTTGTCGAGCTTTCCTGAAGATGTTCTCGTAAGTGCCTCCAGCACATCAAGCCTATAAGCATAGGTGCCAAGGTGTAGATGGCAGGATTCAAATCCAGCTTTAAAATTAGGAATCGGACTTCTTGAAAAATACAATGCCCTACCACCAAATCCACAAACAACTTTCACGCGATTGGGATTTAGGTAATCCTCCTGGGAATTGGACTTTCGCATCAAGCTTGCAATTTCCACTGAATCGCCCGAGAACATCATACACAAAATCTCCAAATGATCCTTGTGAATTAAGGGTTCGTCTCCTTGAACATTTACAATTACATCAGTGCTTTCCTTGAGCGACTTACTCGCTTCCCAGCACCTCAAGGTACCGTTGGGACAGTCTGCTGAGGTCATAACCACTTCAGCTCCAAAAGCTTTTGCGTGATCCAAAATTCGCTGGTCGTCTGTGGCAATGAGTACTTCTTGAAAAAGATTCGATTGCAGGCTTCCTTCATACACACGCTGAATCATGCTCTTGCCCTCAAGGTCAATTAAGGACTTGCCTGGAAAGCGAGTCGATGCATAACGTGCTGGAATGATGGCGGAAAAACGCATGGCACAAAGGTAATTTTCTGTGCGTCGACAATACATGCTTCACTTGAGCATTCAATTACTTTTGCATCAATGCGCATTTTACTCCTCGCAGCTGTTCTTCTGGCCAGCGCGTTTCAATATGTTCCGATCAACCCTTGTCGTACTATCCTCGATGAGATGATTGTAGGTATTCGGAACATGAACACTTATGAGTACAAAGTGGAAAGCAGAGAATTGGTTGATGGAGAGTACAAAAAATCTGTGGCCATTGTAAAGGCGCAGAACGGCCCCTTTCGAATCTATATGCGCGTAGTGAACGGCCCTAAGAGTCCGGAGATTTTGTATAACGAAGGTCAGCGTGATGGCGATGTGCTCATTACGCCCAATGGCTTTCCTTACTTTAATCTAAAACTCGACCCCGATGGATGGATCATGCGACGAGACCGACATCACAACATCAAAACCGCAGGTTTCTCATACGTTGCTGGCATGATGGAATGGTCGCAAAAAACGGCTGGAAAGAATTACGATCGCTACTTCAAATATTTGGGTGACACCACCTACAATGGACACGACTGTCACCTTATTATAATTGATGTATTCGATTTTCGCTTGCTTGATTATACGATCCAAAAAGGTGAGCGCATCGATCGCATTGCCGAGCGTCTTTTCCTGAACGACTATATGATTGTGGACAAGAATCCGGATGTGGATGACTTTCAAGACGTGAAAGAAGGCCAGGTTATTAAGTTGCCATCGGCCTATGGGCGAAAGATTGTGATGTTCATTCACAAACAACAACTCATTCCCTACTATCAGGAAATCCACGACGAGAATGGCCTATACGAATCCTACAGCTATGAGTACATCCGAAAGGATGCTAAGCTAGGCGAGATCGATTTTTCACCTGAGAATCCAGATTACGGCTTTTAACATCCTCCGCTGTTTTTTCGGTTCTTCCTAAATTGGTCGGGATGAACATCGAGGAATTCCGCGACTATTGTTTGAGCTTTAAGGGAGTTATAGAAGAAACTCCTTTTGGCCCTGATACCCTAGTTTTCAAAGTAAGTGCCCCCGGAGGAAAAACGAAGATCTTCGCCCTCTGCGGCATCGATGAGTTTAACTACATGAACCTTAAGTGTGATCCAGAAAAAGCCATCGACTTACGCGAGCGCTATCAGGGCGTCCGTCCGGGCTACCACATGAACAAACGACTCTGGAACAGCGTGGATGCTGAAGGAGAATTCTCCGACGCACTTCGACGCGAATGGATCAAAGATTCCTACGACCTAGTGGTGGCAAGTTTGCCAAAACGAGATCAAGAAAGCTTAGCAGCTAGCGGCTAGCTCCTAGAAGCTACAATCAGATGAACATCAAATGTGTGCCTTCCCCTTTGGCGCGCTCGTAAAAGCTTCCAACGGTTAGAACTCCATCGATGTCGTCGTACAAGGCATCTTCCTTCAAATGGAACATCTCCATGGCCAGATTACACGCCCAAAGGTTGACTCCAGAAGCAGTAAGAATGTCGAGGAACTCATCAACCGGTGGAATGTCCAATTTCTCCATCTCTTTCTTCATCATGGTCGTTGCGAAAGCTTCCATTCCTAGCAGTCCTCCCGACATGGTGGGCATATGCATCGCTGGGTTCTCAACGGTGGCTAAGTGAAGGTCATCGAGCTTCTTTTTGGTTTGAGAAGGTTTGTAAATATCAAAAGGGACAAAAAGCCAGCCTGGTTGGTAGCAGTGATTTTTGTCTTGATCAACAATTGTCAACTGCCATTCGTAAGGCAAAACTTTGTGCAGATGCTTTGCCATCGTTGTTCCAGCGGTTCCTGCGCCAAGTATGAGTAAATTCTTCATTTCTTATTTCTTGAATCAAAAGTATCCGCCTCTGCAAGGGTCAGAGCTGACATTTATCAGGAATCAACTTGAGATTGCGCAATTTTTTCTTGAGAGTGAGAAATGCCACAGAAGTACTAACGTAGCTTTGCCAAAACTTTTTTGTCATGAATGAAGACCGCTCTATACTTCGGCTAATAGCCGGTTACTTTCTAAAAGGCTTGCTTTTCGTAACCCCAGTCTTCGTTACGTTCTATGCAATTTTTTCCATCTTCAAGTTTGTCGACGGACTGATTCCTTTTGATCTTCCAGGCCTTGGACTTGTTGTGCTGCTTGCGGGAATTACGCTTCTCGGCCTCTTAGGTAATACCATCTTCGCCAAACCTGTCTACGACTATTTTCAAAAGCTTCTAGATCGAGCACCTCTGATCAAGACCGTGTACAACGCTGTAAGCGACTTGATGAGCGCCTTTGTTGGGAAGAAGAAAACCTTTACCCAACCAGTAATGGTTCGCTTAAGCAAGGAATACGATCTAGAAAAACCAGGCTTTATCACTTCAGAAGACTTGAGCCTTATGGGCATTGACGACAGCAAAGTAGCGGTGTACTTGCCGCATTCGTATGCATGGTCTGGGAACGTATTCATTGTTCCAAGAAGCAATGTTCGCTCAGTAGATGTGAAGTCATCTGACTATATGAAGTTCATCGTCTCAGCTGGCGTTTCGAACATTGGAGAGTCCTCCGACGAATGAACTCCTTCATCGATCGTTACAAGAATCAGCTTCTGATTCACTTCATTGTGGTCATTTGGGGCTTCACGGGAATTCTCGGGAGGCTGATCGACATGACTTCGGGAGGAATTGTTTTTTACAGAATGCTAATTGCCTTCTGCAGTCTAGGGGTATTTCTTCTTTTCAGAAAAAAAATGACGCTTCCTTCGCTTGGAAAGGCTCTGAAGTATCTCTTCGTGGGATTTATTATTGCGGCGCATTGGGCCTTTTTCTTTGAAGCGATCAAAGTAAGCACGGTGTCTGTAACCCTGGCCTGCTTGGCTTCCACCTCACTTTTTGTATCGCTGATAGAGCCTCTCTTTTTTCGCCGTCGTGTTGACTTTACCGAAGTTCTCTTCGGACTCCTTGTCATCGCTGGTCTCTTCATGATTTTCAATTTCGAAACTGAATACAGACTGGGAATCATCTACAGTTTAATTGCCGCATTGGCCGCCGCCACTTTTGGCACCATAAATGGCCTCTTCATTCGAAATGGCAAAGCACAGCAAATAACCTTGTTCGAAATGCTCGGTGGAGTGCTGGGTATCAGTTTACACTTGCTCTGGACAGAGGGCGCCTCCTTTTTAGAGTTTCCTTCTACAATAAATTGGATATACCTCCTTCTTCTTGGCGTCATATGCACGGCCTTTGCCTTCGTAATCAGCGTAGAAGTGATGAAAAGTTTAAGCCCGTTTACAGTGAGCATCAGCATCAATATGGAGCCTATCTATGCCATTTTATTGGCCCTCGTTTTCTTTGGCGACGATGAGTATATGAGTGCGGGCTTTTACGGCGGTGCAGTTTTAATTCTACTCACCGTTATGGCAAATGGGATCATCAAAAGTCCGCGGGGAAAGCGCTTGCTTCAGCGAATGGGGCTTATGTCAATAAGCAAGTAATTCCACCTTTTCGTCCTTCAGACGAACGCTCAACCAAGATCTCAATTTGTTGCTGTCGGGTGTTTGATTCTCAACCCATTTAACCAAGGCCAAGAGCATCGTATCGTTACCTTCCTCTCCGATGCGCACTATGGTGGTCAGGGCAAATTGGTCGAGTTCTGGGTAAAGTGCTTTGGCTTCCTGATTGAGTTGCTCGATTGGGTAATCGCGTTTTTTCAGACGGAGAATTTCCTCTTCTAGAAGCTGTATTTTCTCCTCTTTACTCTGCAGATCCTCTTCATTCTTCTTGTACAAATCTTCTATGATTCCAATACGAAGATCACGGTTCAGTTTTTCAGCAATGCGCGAAGTAGCATCTACTGACTGATGCACCTTTAGTAAAGTTCCATCGAGCTTGTAGTAAGGCAGTTTCTTCTTCAGTTCTCTGATTTGTTTCTCCGTCAATATTTCCCCAATACAGGTTACCTCTAGCCGCGGAGGATCCGCAGCGTACACAAATTTTATGTTGATCACCTCAACATCTTCAAAGGTCATATTCTCAGTAATGAAGTCATTCGCTCGGGCACTAAAAAGGGATTGCCGCACTACATTGTAACCGATGTAAATGCTAGGAACAATCGTGATGAGCACAAACACCCCGATGTACAAACGTACTTTACGCTCTCTTGCAGGGTCCATGAAGGTCTTCTTGTGAAAACCTAAATAGCGCACCATGATTTAGGTAGACAGGCCGATGAAAACTGCGTTGATGAAGAAGAGGTACAAAGCCCCGAAAAGGAAATCCCACTGACCTGTAGCCAAGCCATATCCAGCAGTACAGAGCGGGGGGTATAAGGGCTGTAGCGATCGCAACACCCGGAACCACATTGCTCTTCTCTTTTCTAGAACCTGCAATGGCGCCCGCAAAACCACCAAAAGTGGCAATCAGCACATCCAAGAGCGTTGGATGGGTTCTGGCCAAAAGCTCGCTTTGAGCCGTGTCTAACGGACTGATAAAAAAGTAGAGGCTTGAAGCGAGCAATGAGATCGCTACTGCATTCAACAAGTTTCTTCCCGACTTTTTAAGCAGGGCAAAATCGTTTATCCCTACCGATAAACCCACGCCCAAAATAGGACCCATGAGTGGCGAAATTAACATCGCTCCAATGATGATGGCGGTGCTATTCGTATTTAAACCGATGGAGGCAATGAGAATAGAAAGGGCGAGAATCCAGAGGTTAGGGCCGCGAAATTCAATGTCGCGAACAATGCCGCTGATGGTGGCTTCTTCATCGACGCCCGTCTTGATGTCAGAAGATCTTCTGAAATATCGGAGCAGGACACGCACGAAATTCTTCGAACTCTCTTTTACTGCCTCTTTTTCAGCTTCAGTTTGCGCCTCAGCTTCTTTTTCTTCTTCTTGCACCTTCAAATGGTAGGATTCAGCCCGACTAATTCACCAGAATTTCAAACATTTTCTTGACTTTCAGGTTATGCTGCTGGTAGGTCGAACTACTTTTGTACATCATGGACATTCACTCAATCACCAACAACACTTACAGTGAATCCCTTTCAGAATACAAACGGTTTAAAACCCGTGAGGTCTCTGTAGGTGGAGTCACCCTTGGTGGGTCAGCACCAATTCGCCTTCAATCCATGACCACCACGGACACCATGGACACCCAAGGTACCGTTGAACAATCGATTCGCATGATTGAAGCTGGTTGTGAGATTGTTCGGATTACAGCTCCCAGCAAACGTGAGGCAGAGAACCTAGCCGCCATCCAAAAAGATTTGCGTGCTCGAGGATACGATCAGCCGATTTGCGCGGACATTCACTTTACGCCGAACGCCGCCGAAATTGCTGCACGGATTGTAGGCAAGGTTCGCATAAATCCAGGAAACTACGCTGACAAGAAAAAATTTCAGACGATAGACTACACCGACGCTTCTTATGAAGCAGAGTTGGATCGCATCAGGAAACGCTTTACTCCTCTCATTCTCATCTGCAAAGAAGAGGGAACGGCGATGCGCATCGGAACGAACCACGGATCCTTGTCTGATCGAATCATGAGTCGATATGGAGATTCTCCATTGGGTATGGTGGAATCGGCATTAGAATTTTTGCGCATTTGTGAAGACGAGTCTTTCCACGACATTGTCCTCAGCATGAAAGCCAGCAATACTCAGGTGATGGTTCAGGCGTACCGATTGTTGGTTAACCGAATGATTGAGGCGGGAATGAATTACCCACTTCACCTTGGCGTTACCGAAGCAGGTGATGGCGAAGATGGTCGCATTAAGTCTGCAGTGGGTATTGGTACTTTGCTGGAAGATGGTTTGGGAGATACGGTTCGCGTTTCGCTTACAGAAGAACCAGAATACGAAATTCCTGTATGCAGAGCATTGGTAGAACGCTACTCGGATCGCACAACTGAGCCCATTCCAGATGTGGGTGAATCGCCTGTAAATCCATTTGAATATTCAAGAAGAGAAAGTCACGAAGTACTAAACATTGGCGCGAAAAAAGTGCCGATCGTGATGGCTGATTATTCGTTAAAAACGGAAATCAAGCCTGCGAATCTATTTCCCGTGGGCTATCAATATTCGGTTCCACTCGACAAGTGGAATTTGAGTGAGATGGCCTGTGACTACGTTTTCGTTGGGGAGAATACGGTAGACTTTCAGATTCCAGGAACCTTGGGAATCGTACAGATGTATTCGACCTGGAAAGAGGATGGCGTGAGCAAGGAGCGTCATTATCCTTTTTTGAATCCTGAACAGTACTTGGCCCCAGGAGAACGATCTGACAAGCTCAACTTTGTATACGCTTGCTTAAAAGATTTGACCGATGAGATGATGGCCAAAATCAAGGCAGACCCAACAGCGGTTCTCCTCATCGACACCTTTAATCCGCACGGTATGGCGGAGGAACGCGCGCTCTTTATCAAACTTATGAACGCGGAAATGAGCACGCCAGTTGTGATAGGCAAAGCATACGAGAATCTATCCGAAGATCAAATTCAACTCTACGCAGCGACAGACATGGGGGGCTTGCTCATTGATGGTTTGGGAGATGGAATCTTCATCGCTGCTGAAAACTCAGGTGCAGATGTGCATATCAATCGATTGGGCTTTGGAATACTTCAAGCTACACGAACGCGTATTTCAAAAACAGAATACATCTCTTGTCCTTCTTGTGGACGAACGCTGTTTGACCTTCAAGAAACAACCGCACGAATCCGTGAAAGAACGAACCACCTTAAAGGGGTGAAAATCGGCATCATGGGTTGCATCGTAAATGGGCCAGGTGAAATGGCTGACGCCGACTACGGTTATGTAGGAACAGGTGTGGGGAAAATCTCCTTATACAAAGAGAAGGAAGTGGTACGCCGTGCCATCCCTGCGAAAGAGGCCGTAGACTCTTTGATCGACCTTATCAAGGAACACGGCGATTGGGTGGAGCCAGCCTAAATCATTTTTCTCTTCTGTTTTTGCTTTTAACTTCGGGGCAAAGTTCTAGCCATGAGAGTTGATCGGAGTGATTCCCTATTTGTTGTTGTCGACGTTCAAGAACGTCTCTTCCCGCATATTTCTGAGCATGAGGATCTCGAAAAAAAGCTCCTCACCCTAATTGCCGGGATGAAAGCTCTGGAGATGAAAACTGTTGCGACTGAGCAATATGTGAAAGGACTGGGCGAAACGATTCCGAGCATTCAAGATGCGCTGGGAGCGGTAAAGCGCATCGAAAAAATGAGCTTCTCTTGTTGCGATGAGGCAAACTTCGTTCTTGAGATTGAAGAGCATTACCACAAAAACATCATCCTCTGTGGCATTGAAACACACGTATGTATCCTTCAAACAGCAATCGATCTTCAGGCTGCCGGACACCAGGCCATTGTAGTTGTAGATGCTGTTTCTAGCAGAAATGCTGCAGACAAGGAAATCGCGCTTCGGCGCATGGAGCAGGAAGGTGTGATTCTTGCTAGCGTGGAATCCATTCTTCTGGAGCTGTGTAAGGTTTCTGGAACCGATGAGTTCAGAGCAATCTCCAAACTCATCAAGTAGTTAGCGCAACTTCTCGGTCAAAAGGTTCATCTCGATCACGGGTGAAATCTTCTCGTAAAGAATGCGATAAGTAGCGTCGACGATGGGAATGTCAACACCAAATTTCTTATTGATTTCAACGATGCTCTTCGCGGCGTAGTAACCTTCTGCCACCATATTCATTTCAAACTGAGCAGTTCGCACGGAAAAGCCTTTTCCGATCATACTTCCGAAAGTTCGGTTTCTAGAAAAAGGAGAATATGCAGTAACAAGCAAATCTCCTAGGTAGCCAGAGTGCTTAGTATCTCGTCCCACTTTTGAAACAGCCGCCACAAAACGATCCATTTCTTGGAGAGCATTTGAGATGAGTAAGGCTTGGAAGTTATCGCCATAACCTAGGCCGTGATAGATGCCTGCGGTAATCGCATAAATGTTCTTTAAAACAGCTCCAAGCTCTACTCCAAAAATATCCTCGGTTGTATCTGTTTTGATAAAACGTGAATTAAGCATTTGAGCAATGGCTTTGGACTTATCCTCATCCTGACAAGCTACGGTGAGGTAGGAAAGTTTCTCCATAGCAACTTCTTCTGCATGACATGGACCCCCAATCACAGCAATGCTATCGTATGGTACTCCAAAGCTCTTGTGGAAAAAGCGCGCAGGAATGGCGTTGTATTCGGGGACAATTCCTTTGATGGCGGAGATGATCATCTTTTTCTCCATATTCTGCATCTCAACACCCTCGAAAATGTCGTACAAAAAGGCCGAAGGTTGCACCATGAAAAGCACATCACATTTATTCAGAACCTTCTCAAGGTCGGTTGAAACCGTAATCTTTTCCTTTTCGAATCGAATAGATGGAAGGTACTTTGGGTTCCGTTGAAATTTCCTGAAATAGGTAGCGGAATCATGATTACGCATCCACCAGTAGATGTGATCTACATTTTGGGTGAGAATTTTAGCAATGGCCGTAGCCCAGCTTCCTCCCCCAATAACTCCAATTTTTGAATCTTCGAACACGTCTAGCTTCTTTGTTAAGGCGAGACAAAAGTAGGAGAATGACCTAGAACGGGTTTTGACGAAGGAAAATACGTCCTTCATCGTTGACAATCAGCCCACCAACCTCAGCAAATTGTTCAACATCGGTAATGCCTTGAACGCTCGAAGGAAACTTTTCTTCGTTCCAAATTACCCCTTGATCGGAACTGAAATAGATGACTCCGTCATTGCCTGAATCTCGCAGCCCCCCATAGAGGCCAAAGCTTCCTTCCATGTCGATGAAACCATTCCGAACGGGAATGTTCTTGTCGAGCCAAACGCTGCTTTGAGATAAGAGAATTCCGACAGAGGTGCACAAAAAGCCTTTGTTCTCATCTGAGAAGTAGACGTCCGTTACATCATCGAATATGATTCTTGAATTGGATATGTCAAAAGCGAAGGTTTCAATCCAGAAAGCTCCACCGCTGCTCGTAAGATATATGCTTCCATTTCCCACGGAATAACCTGAATTTGATGTGGTGAAGTGTGTTGAAACCAATGAACTTGAACTGCTGCTGTTTGGGCTTCGGTCTAGCCAAGAATTACCTCCATCAACGGTTCTTAAAACGGTCATGTCTGATCCAGTTATCAAGCCCTTTTCATCACCAAAAAACCAAAGCGACTCCCATTCCTTTTGAAGCGGTAAGCTTATTTCAATCCAAGAAGTCCCATTGTTTGAAGACTCCAACAATATTTCGTCTCCAACAATGTAGGCCATCTGATTGCCAAGAAATTGAATGGCATTCAAATCCGCGGTGACGGAAAGTGCAGATTTTGACCATGAACTTCCTCCGTCTTTTGTCGTCAGCAAAGTTCCGTTATCTCCAACAATAAAGCCTTCCGTTTCACTGATAAACTCTATTGAATTCAGTGAAGTACTTACCCCACTCGTAACTTCGACCCACACGGGTGGACAGTCGTTGCAGGTCCCTCCACAATCAATGGCTAATTCATCTTGATTTTGAATTCCGTCGAAGCAGGTAGGGCAAACATCGCAGGTGGCTCCGCCACAATCCACCTTGATTTCATCTTGATTCAATTTGCCGTCGCTGCACGAGGGTTTCGTGCATCCAAGCAGGAAAATGAACATAGAAAAGAGCGTGACATGTTTGATCATCAGACCAATTTACAGTCTTGAACACGCAAAGAGGGTGCTGGTTCTCGATTTCTTTAAAAACATCAAGGGAGCGGTTTGTATTGGGGCGCAGGCGGTAGAATGACTCGAGCACTAAATCTCCATCAAATCGATGAACTTGCTATTTAAGAAATGCTAGTCCGATTTTATGAAGCGTTGAAGAATTTTCCCTTTTGATGAACTTGCGGAAAGGAGATAAACCCCAGCATTGAGTTGGCTCACGTCTAGAACGTGGCTTATGGACGGAGTTTCCATTTGTGATCTGAGCACTTCCGCTCCTAGACTTGAATAAATCCTAAAGTCCACTTTCTCTTCTGTGGACAACAGCACTCCCCCATTCATATCGTATGCCTCTGTAACTACTAGGACTTTCCGCGCATGCGATAAA
>CAXAIH010000034.1:0-12070 GCA_963968755.1 uncultured Flavobacteriales bacterium | reverse complement strand
GATTTTAGGAAGAAAAGCTTTTCAGAAGCCGATGGTGGATGGAGTGAAACTGATTCAGTCTGTTCAGGACGTTTACTTGGAAGACCAGGTGACCCTAGCTTAACAAATAGAACGCTCTCTTATGGCTTGGTTTAAACGCGAGAAAAAAGGAATCATCACTCCTACTGAGGAGAAAAAAGAAACTCCAGAAGGACTGTGGTACAAAACTCCTACGGGGAAGATTGTAGATACGGAGCAACTCAAGGAGAATCTTTATGTGAGCCCTGAAGATGATTTTCATGTCAGAATTGGCTCAGAGGAGTACTTCCAGATTCTATTTGATGAAGGAAAGTATAAGGAGTTGAACCGCTCGATGAAGGCTGGTGATCCTCTTCGATTCCAAGACACGAAAAAATACAGTGACCGGCTTAGCACGACTCGGAAGGGTACTGGATTGAACGATGCTATTCGAACAGCTCAAGGGAAAGTGAATGATCAGGGCTTAGTAGTTGCTTGTATGGATTTTAGGTTCATCGGTGGGTCTATGGGCTCGGTAGTAGGTGAGAAAATCAGTAGAGCTATCGATCACTCTTTAAAGGAGAAGATTCCTTTTATGATCATATCCAAGTCTGGTGGTGCAAGAATGATGGAAGCTGGCTTTAGTTTGATGCAAATGGCCAAAACATCTGCAAAGCTAACGCTGTTGGCCAGGGCAGAGCTGCCTTTTATTTCATTGCTAACCGACCCCACAACGGGCGGAGTAACCGCAAGCTACGCCATGCTAGGTGATGTGAATATTGCTGAGCCAAACGCATTGATCGGCTTCGCTGGTCCAAGAATTATTAAAGAGACGATTGGTAAAGATCTTCCAGAAGGATTCCAAACTTCAGAGTTTTTATTGGAGCATGGATTCTTGGATTTTATCGTTCACCGTAAGGAATTGAAAGATAAGATTTCACTTCTATTAAAGATGTTCAAGAGCTAATCAAAATCTTAGTTCGAGAATCCTGAACTTTTCCTTACATTTGCCGCCCGAAAGAAAGATAAGACAAAAACGAAAGATGTCATTAAGTTTAGAAGACAAAAGAAAGATTTTCGAAACCCATGGGGGTTCTGAAGCAAACACCGGATCAGCTGAGGCTCAAATCGCCTTGTTCACAGATCGCATTACGCATCTGACCGGCCACCTAAAAGCAAATCGAAAAGACTTTGCTACACAGCGCTCCCTAATCGGGCTAGTTGGTAAACGACGTAAGTTGCTCAACTACTTGAAAAACAAGGAGATTGACCGCTACAGAGCGATCGTTAAGACGCTCAATCTTAGAAAATAATTTATTGAATCAAGGGTGCTTATTTGTACCCTTTTTTCATTCCATACATTTCAATCGATGAATAAAATTGTGAATCGTACCATTCAGATTGGTACAAACGAAATCACTATTGAAACAGGTAAGCTTGCCTCTCAAGCTGATGGTTCAGTAGTCGTAAAGTCAGGAGATACTATGTTGCTTGCAACAGTTGTTTCTGCCCGCGAACCAAAACCAGGGATGAACTTTTTCCCACTAACAGTTGATTACCGCGAAAAATTCGCCTCAGCTGGACGTTTTCCTGGAGGTTTCTTAAAACGTGAAGCGCGTCCCTCGGATGCGGAAGTATTGGTGTCAAGACTTATTGACCGTGCTCTTCGCCCATTATTCCCAGACGATTATAGAAACGAAACACAAGTATTGGTTTCTCTTCTCTCGTCTGATTTTGAAACAATGCCAGATTCATTGGCATGTTTTGCTGCATCAGCTGCCTTGGCAGTTTCCGACATTCCCTTTTCAGGACCTATCTCGGAAGTACGTGTAGCGAGAATCAATGGAAATTTCGTTGTGAACCCAGCCAAATCTGATTTGGAAATGGCAGACATCGATCTCATCATTGCCGCAACTGCTTCAAGCGTTGTAATGGTAGAAGGTGAGATGCTCGAAGCCAGCGAAGCTGAAATGATTGAAGGAATTAAGATTGCTCACGAGGCGATCAAAATTCAAATCCAAGCTCAGCTCGACCTTGCTTCTGATGTGGCAAAAGCTCAGAACAAAAGAGAAATCCTTAGTGAGGAAATCGACGAAGCACTTTACATTGATGTGAAAGCGAAAGCCTATGGTCCATGTCAAGAAGTTGCACGTCAAGCTTCTGGTAAGCACGAGCGCACTGCTGCATTTGAGGCTATTAAAGCTAGCTTGAAAGAAGGTTTAAGCGAAGAAGAATTAGAGATCACCGGTAAGACCATCAGCAAATACTTTTCTAAGGTTATGAAAGAAGCTATCCGACGTGTGATGTTGGATGATGGAGTTCGATTGGATGGTCGTAAAATGAATCAGATTCGTGACATCTGGACAGAGGTAGATTACCTTCCAAGCACGCACGGATCTGCGATCTTCACAAGAGGTGAGACTCAATCCTTAACTACTGTTACTCTAGGTAACAAAAAAGACGAGCAGATGCTTGACGGTGCATTCCACCAAGGATCTACACGTTTCTTATTGCATTACAATTTCCCTCCATTCTCAACGGGTGAAGCATATCCAATGCGTGGAACTAGCCGTCGTGAAATTGGACACGGAAATCTTGCACTTCGCGGTTTGAAGCCTATGCTTCCTTCTCAAGAAGAAGGAAATCCTTATACAGTTCGTGTAGTAAGTGATATTCTTGAATCGAACGGATCTTCTTCAATGGCTACAGTTTGCGCTGGTTCAATGGCATTGATGGATTCAGGTATTGGTATGAAAAAGCCAGTTTCTGGAATCGCCATGGGATTGATTATGGACGAACAAGGAAAGTACGCTGTACTATCTGATATTCTTGGAGACGAAGATCACTTAGGTGATATGGACTTTAAGGTTACGGGAACACAGGACGGAATTACTGCATGTCAAATGGACATCAAAGTAGATGGCCTTCCTTACGAGATTCTTGAGGCTGCCTTGAACCAAGCACGTGAAGGTCGACTTCATATTCTTGGCGAGATGGCGAAAACCATTTCTCAGCCACGTGAGGATTACAAAGAACATGCACCTCGCATTATAACCCTGACCATCGATAAGGAATTCATCGGAGCGATCATTGGCCCTGGAGGAAAAATCATTCAGGAGATGCAGAAGGAAACGAATACCAAGATTACCATCGAAGAGGTGGATGAGCAAGGTATCGTGGAAATTATGTCAGAAGACAAGCAAGGCATTGAGGATGCACGTATGCGCATTGAATTGATTAGTGCTAAGCCAGAGGTTGGTAAAGAATACGAAGGAAAAGTGCGTTCTATCACCTCTTTTGGGGCGTTCGTCGAAATAATTCCTGGAAAAGATGGCCTTCTTCACATATCGGAAATTGCACACCGAAGACTCGATAAGGTAGAGGAGGAGCTGAAAGAAGGACAAACGGTGAAGGTGAAATTGATCGCTGTTGACCCTAAAAACGGGAAATTAAAATTGTCCCGTAAAGTACTTCTACCCAAACCTGAATAAGTTTTGTTGCGTTATTCTTAAGAGCCCCCATTCTTTTTTGGATGGGGAAGGTCTTAAAGAATATGCGACAACTCAACATAACCAAGCAGATAACGAATAGGAATACCGCCTCCCTTGACAAGTATCTTCAAGAGATTGCGAGGGTTCCCTTAATTACCGTTCAAGAAGAAGTAGAGCTCACCATTCGCATCCGTGACGGTGATATGCAGGCTTTGGAGAAGATGACCAAAGCCAACCTCCGTTTTGTTGTATCGGTATCCAAACAATACCAGAATCAAGGATTGACCTTGCCGGATTTGATCAATGAGGGTAACCTCGGCTTGATTAAAGCTGCCAAGCGTTTTGATGAAACTAGAGGTTTCAAGTTTATATCCTACGCTGTTTGGTGGATCCGACAATCTATTCTAAAAGCATTAGGCGAACAGTCTCGTATCGTTCGACTTCCGCTGAACAAGATTGGGAACATCACCAAGATGAACCGCAAGTTCTCGGAGCTCGAGCAACTCTACGAACGTGAACCAACAGCTGAAGAGCTCGCCGAAGTACTTGACATTTCCTACAAGGAAGTTAAGAATGGCTTTAAGAACACTTCTAGGCACATTTCAATGGACGCGCCGCTTCCTGGTGGAGAAGACGACGATCGTAATCTTTACGACGTGTACAGCTCTGGTGAACAATCAACTCCTGAAACGAAACTCATCAACGATTCACTTCGCAGAGAGATCCAGCGCTCATTAGCTACTTTGTCACCTCGCGAAAAGGAAATCGTAAATCTATTTTTTGGTCTGTCTGGAAAGCATCCGCTCACCCTGGATGAGATTGGGGAGAAATTTGATCTGACGCGAGAGCGTGTTCGTCAGGTTAAGGAACGCGCCATCCGTCGTTTGCGGCAGACTTCAAGGTCGAAGCATTTGAAGCAGTTTTTAGGATAAGGTAAGGAGCATGGAAGCTAGAGCATTGAGCATGGGTCATGGAGAATAGAGCATAGGGTCTAGAGAATAGACAATGTGGCATTGGCCTCGTGCGCCGAAATGCTACTCCTTACTATTATCCATTCCCACTTCCCATATCCCTTCCAGAGATTATCTTCTTTCTAATTAGTTGAAAGAATCACTAAGAGTAAATTACATTTGCTCACATGAAAACCCTCGTAGCCCCATCTCTTCTCTCAGCGAATTTTGCAGACATGAAACCCGACATCGATATGTTGAATCGATCGGAGGCAGATTGGTTTCATATGGACGTGATGGATGGTGTTTTTGTGCCGAACATTTCTTTCGGAATTCCGGTCATTAAGGCCGTAAAAAAATACACCGACAAGCCCTTGGATTGCCATCTGATGATTGTGAAGCCTGAGAATTACATCGATGCTTTTGCCGCAGCTGGTGCAGACATCATGACGGTTCATATTGAAGCAAGTCCTCATTTGCACCGCACAGTGCAGGCAATAAAGGCAGCTGGAATGAAAGCTGGTGTTTCTTTAAATCCTCACACACCTATTTCCACCATTCAACATATGGTTGCCGACCTCGACTTGGTGTTAATCATGTCTGTGAATCCCGGTTTTGGCGGACAGAAGTTTATTGAGTTTGCCGTGGATAAAGTAGCAGAAGTGAAAGCCTTGGCTGAGAAGTACAACCCCAACTTATACATTGAAGTAGACGGTGGAGTGACCGATCGGAATGCCCAAAAACTTGTAGATGCTGGAGCCAATGTTTTGGTTGCTGGCAGCTATGTTTTCAAAGCCGAAGACCGCGAAGCCGCGATCTCTTCCCTCAAATTGTAATCAGGATTCTACCCATTCTTTAAGGTAGGAAAAGCGCTCTGTGAGTGCTCCATTCTCCGTCATCGTTGCTCTCTGTATGATGCCGTCGTGGTCCTTGTTTAAAAAGGCTGGAAGTACTTTTTTGATGAACTCAGATCCAAAATCCCAAGAGGCATCTCGTGGTAATTCACAAGGGAGATTGTCCACGGCCATTACGGTGATTCCGTCTTGTAAATCAACCTCTTTACCCGTCTGAGGGTCATAACCATACAAGGGTTTTTGAATGGTGGAAGGCCTCAGGGTAGAGGCAATAGAAGCATCAATGTCACATGAAATATCTGCAACAACCTGAATCTTATTGTCCGCGGCCTGAAGTGATTCTTTGGTGAGAATGAAAGGAGCCGAGTGGTCCCAATAGTGGCATGCAATGTAGAGGTCGCACATTTTGGTGAATCGATCGAAATCGCCTACATAATCCTTTGGGTTTTGGAAGAAGTCTGAAACACTTCCTTCTCCTGTTTTCTTTTTGTTGTAGTCGGTTACGGCCAATTGTGTGTAGACCGAATGATTATATTCTTCGGTGAGGAAATCGTCTGGAGAAACTTTCTCCACCTTCAGTTTTTCTAGGATCTCAATAGCGCCTCCAGCCACTCGGCCACGACCTGTGATCGCAATCTTCAAGTTCGGTATATCCACTTTCACCAGTTCCGCTTCCATCTCCTCGCGGTCTTCACATAGGTATGCCCGTTTTAAATCGAAGCTCCGATTATGTTGCCCCCAAGCATAAAAGGCATTGTATGCACCAACGATGCCAGCGTATCTTCCAAAGCCAAGAACTCGCCTGCCTGCCACATCCACCAGCGTTTCATAGTCGATCATGCGGATGTTCTTATCCAAGATGGCTCTAAGCAGTTTCTTGTTGTACTCCTGTTTTTTGATGGTGTGGGAAAAGAAGAGGTAGGTGTTGTTCGGAAGAAGCTTTTCAATTGGAACTTCTTTCACCCCCATCAGGATATCACAGTCTTGTGGTTTCTCGACGAGCGGAATGCCGAGTGCGTCGTATTCTTCGTCTTGGTAACGGCGAATAGGACTGTTTTGAACTTCAATGTGAATGTCTGGGTCACAATCTAGAAGCTCACGACATTGTTTCGGTGCCATGGGCACACGCTCGTCGTGTGGAATTTTGTCCTCTCGGATGATACCTATTTTCAATGCCTTCAATTTAGCTAGCTAAACTAGTAAGATGTCTCGTACCTTTGCATGTTCTTTGAATTCTGGGGTCGACTGGTTTTGACAGCAAGATGATTTTGATTGTAAGCAAGTCGGGCGTTGAGATGCGGCTCGTTAAAAACGTGTCTTACTATATAACTGGCGAAACATCTTTTGCTCTCGCGGCATAATTCTGACTTAGTCAAATTAGCCTAATCCCCCACTAGGTGGGCGGACGAGACGTTCCTGGTGCCGTACTCCCGTGGTCGGTATCGTTTGGGGCGCAGCTAAGCATGGGATAGATCTAGGTAAGTTCCGGACTTAGATTGAACTAAAGGAAATAAGCTTGAGGTTGGTTGCTCTTGGCCTGTCTCTTGACGAAAACTAATTGAGAGATAAACTTGTAGAAAGCTCTCCGGGTCCTTGTTTGGACGGGAGTTCGAATCTCCCCGACTCCACTTCTTGAGACAAAATCAAATTAGGGACTTTTAGTCCCTTTTTTGATTTCTTTAATCCCACGTCAGCAGTGAGTATCAGGCGAAGTACCTCATTGATTCTGGGAGTTCGACTTTTATTTTCTAGAATTTCTAACTTTTCAGGAAAAATCGAACTCGCTACAACGAACTGACCGCCGGCATCTCACTCTCGTTGTAGAGCGCTCCTGCTTCTTCTGACAAACCTTCAAGTTCTAGAAAGTAAATTGCAACGGGACTCAGAACCAAGAGCAGGACAGCCAACCAACCGCTTTTCGATGGGGACTTCAACAAACCAAAGATCATGAAGAGCATGGTGAAGAGATAGACATGCATCAGAGTTGGCAACAGAATGCCCAGCGCCATGAAGTTCAAAGGCAGGAATTCCATCATAAGGTAAGCGAGTGCAATGGAAAGAGGGATGCTCAAGAGGATGGCCCATCGGTTTCGAAGAAAGAGCAGGGAGGCGGCGAAGATGAAAGCGGCAAAGACTAAACTTCCACTGTAGAAACCCGTTTCATTGTTCTCTTCCAAAATCTCGAACGAAAGCCCAAGGAGTTTTGAAATGGGAAAAACGGTGACCACCAGGGCGATTCCAATGAAATAGTTCCGTTTTCGCAACCACTGAATTTCCGTTAGGTAGTGCAAAGGCCCCAAAATGGCGTAGCTGAAGAGAAAGAGTTCGAAAGGCAGCAAAATGGCAAAAGCCAAGGCCAACAAAATGAAGGCGATGTTCAGAAGGTCGACTCTTGAATTCATGGACGTGATGACTGTCCGCAATGTAGAGACAATTATCAGAATTGCCTGATCTTCGTCAGCTCAACAGATCGGTATCGGTCAACTTCTTAGATTCGTCGGATGAGCGCGCAAGTTTCCCAAGAAGCTGCCGAAATCGGCATCCACATTCCTAAAATTCTTCTCCCAAAAGCAAGTATCGATCTAAGCAACTGGTCGGTGATTGCCTGCGACCAATACAACTCGCAGCCTCAATATTGGGATGAGGTGGAGAACTTGGTTTCTGAGAATCCCTCCTGCCTACGATTGGTGGCTCCGGAAATTCAAGGACGAAAAATCGATAAAGAACAACGCAACCAGAAAATCTGGTCGTCGATGAACAACTACCTCGCTGAGGTGCTGGAAGACAAGCTGGAAGGTTTTGTTTTGGTGGAACGCCAACTGGCAGACGGTAAAACACGCAAAGGCCTGCTCATCGCTTTGGATCTGGAGCACTACGATTATCGTGGCGGGAAGACCATCATTCGAACCACTGAAGGAACCATTGTAGACCGACTTCCAGAACGCATAGAAATTCGTCAGGATGCGCCCATCGAACTACCCCACATTATGGTTCTGATTGATGACCCGGAGCGCACTGTGATCAATCCGCTTTTTCAAAAAGGTTTGGACAAGCTCTACGATTTTGACTTGATGCAAGGTGCAGGCCACTTGAAAGGCTACGCTGTGGAGGGTGAGAATCTTTTAGAAGTCGTAGCAGCCTTCAAGGGATTGATTTCGGAAGAGAGTTTTGCCGCGAAGTATGGAGTAGAAGGGGAGAAGCCTTTCCTCTTTGCGATGGGAGATGGCAACCACTCATTTGCCGCAGGAAAAGTAGTTTGGGAAGCAGTGAAAGCAGCTGCTTCTTCGTGGGAAGAGATAAAAGATCACCCAGCCCGATATGGATTGGCTGAAATCGTGAATCTGCACGATGTGAGTATGGAGTTTGAGGGAATTCATCGTCTGCTCATGGGAGTAGATGTCGAAGATTTTCTTCAATTCATGGACAAATCCTTAGAAGACATTCCACACACATTTGAGCCTATGGACACCGATCAGGTGGCGGAGATGGTGAAATCCTTGAGAGGGGAAGAGCCACAGCGCTTGCCTATTGTTTCTGCTAAGCGCACAGGATTACTCACTTTAACTGAACCTAAACACTCAGGAACAGCGGCGAGTTTGCACGATTTCTTGGATGCTTATCTAGACGAGCACGAACAGATTGTGATGGACTATGTACACGATCCGATGGTGGTGATCGAGCAAGGTCAGATGGATGGGAATATGGGAATCTTCATTCCGGCCTTGAAAAAGGATGAGTTTTTCGGAACCATTATTCACGACGGCCCTTATCCAAGAAAGACTTTCTCCATTGGTGAAGCCGACGATAAGCGCTTCTATTTAGAGAGTAGGCGCATTCGTGAGTAAGTCGATTTAATCTTCGTCTGGCTCAGCAACTTCCTCAACTATTTCTTCAGCATGCTCAGGCTCAGCAGCGGCCTCAACTTTTGCACGTGGGGCTCGGGGCTCCGCTGGCACAATGCTCACGTGAGCGGTCACTTGAAGTGGTGATGCCCTGGTACCTTTTTCCACTACAATCACCCAACGACTGTCTTTTGGTGAAACGAACTCGTAGCTACCTTCTTTGATTCCTCCGAAGTAGGTGAAGGTCGAATGATTTTGGTATTTCTTGAATTGCCTTTGGCTCATAATCAACACGCGGGTTTTCCCTGAAAGGTCGACTTTGATCGTTTCACCCTTGCGGGTTTTTACTTCTTGGTGCAGATATCTCATCAGTTCGTGTTTAATTTTGGATGTGCAAATGCAAACCCTATAAAAGTAGGAAATTGGACTTGAAAAAATGCTGCTTTTGTCCGAAAACTAGTTGTCCCGCTTTTCGAATTTCTCAGAATCGCGAATGCGCAGCCTCCTAATTACCAAGTAGATGATAACAAGCACTGCCAAGGGGAAGCCAAGGCCTTTCTATTCGGATTCGCTTGGGAAGCCAGTGAGTTGGTTATCACGTTCTCAGCCACCATGTGTGCCTCCACTTTCTGCGTGTGGTTTACGTATTACGCAGGTTCCTTTCTCTCAAAGAGATTCTGAAGTTTATTTTCTGTCGAGTTCATCCTACTTTTCCAATCCGCTTCAGGCTTCTCTGAAGCATAGGAAATTATCTTTGTAGAAAGTTTGATGTTATGAGTTCTGAAGCAGTGAATCGAGCAAACGAATGGCTCAGTGGTGACTATGATGAGGAGAGCAAAGAGCAGATTCGCGCCTGGATGAATTCTTCACCTGAGCAGCTTGAAGATGCCTTCTATAAAGATCTGGAATTTGGTACCGGAGGTATGCGCGGGGTGATGGGCGTTGGAACCAACCGCATCAACAAATACACGCTCGGAGCAGCCACCCAAGGCCTGAGCAATCACTTGTTGGCTTCCTTTCCAGGAGAAGCCTTAAAAGTTGCCATTGCCTACGATTGTCGAAACAACTCCAAAGCCTTCGCTCGACTCGTTGCCGACGTTTTCACCGCAAATGGAATCGAAGTTTACCTCTTTGAAGACCTTCGACCTACACCTGAACTTTCATACGCTGTCCGACATTTAAACTGCCATGCTGGGATTGTTCTCACTGCCTCACACAACCCGCCGGAGTACAATGGATATAAAGTGTATTGGAACGACGGAGCTCAGATTGTTGAGCCACACGATCGACTCATCATTGAAAATGTAAAGTCCATTTCAAGCCTAAGCGAAATTCGATTCGATGGAAAGGAAGAGCTGATTCATGAGATTGGTGCTGAGGAAGATGAAGCTTTTTGGGCTGCCGTTCTGAAGTATGCGACCCACAAAACTTCCAATGCCGATCTCAACATCGTGTTCACGAGCATTCATGGAACGAGCATCATGTCTGTTCCAGAAGTGCTACAAAGGGCAGGGTTCTCAGGGCTTCAAGTAGTTGAAGAACAAGCCAAACCCGATGGCAACTTTCCAACGGTAAAGTCACCCAATCCAGAAGAAGCAGCTGCCTTGGACATGGCACTTAAACAAGCAGATCGTACGCAAGCAGATTTGGTGATTGGAACCGATCCAGATGCCGATCGCATTGGAATCGCCTTTCGAAATAAGGCAGGTGAAATGGAGCTGCTAAACGGAAATCAAACAGGCGCTTTGATGACGGAGTATCTGCTTTCCAAAGAGTCGAACCAAAGTGACTCAGAGTTCATTGCTTATACCATTGTTTCTTCCGACATCTTCCGTGAAATTGCAGCTGCCTATAAAGTAGGATGCGAGGTCTGCTTAACGGGTTTCAAGCACATTGCCAAGCTCATTGGCGACAATGAGGGAAAGCGTCGCTTTGTTGGTGGTGGTGAAGAGAGCTATGGCTATTTAGTTGGTGATTTTGTTCGTGACAAAGATTCTGTGACAAGCAGTTTGATTGTGTGCCAAATGGCAGCGGAAGCAAAAGCTGAAGGCAAGAACATCGAAGATTTGCTCATCGAACTATATCTGAAGTATGGCCTTTATCGCGAAGACCTCATTTCTATTGTTCGCAAGGGAAAGAGTGGAGCAGAGGAGATAGCTGCGATGATGGATGAGTTTCGAAACAAGCCGCCAACTACTTTGGGTGGACAAAAGGTGATTCGACTCGCTGATTATGAGACCTCAACAAGTCGTGACTTGAACACCGGGCTTGAAGATAAGATTGATTTACCTGCGTCGAACGTGCTCCAATTCTTCACGGAAAGCGGATCTAAAATCTCCGTCCGACCTAGTGGAACAGAGCCAAAAATTAAGTTCTATTTCTCAGCGAAATCAAGCTTGAGCTCAGCGAGTGTGTACAAAACGGAGTGGGATAATCTAGGTAATCAGATTGAAGCCTTCAAAGCGGGTCTTAAGCTTTAGCAACTAGTTCGTTTTCTGTTCTAGACTTCTTGGAAAGGCTTGCGCAGATTAGCACTCCTGCGATCATAGAGAAGAATCCGAGGAGAATACTTCCCAGTAATTCACTTGAGAAATTCAGTGAATATCCGGTGCTGAACACATCCAACGAAAAATAGGCCGCTGTAAGAAAGCCAACTACAAAGAGCGAGAGCACTGGCAAGACCATAAGGTCCGAAAGCTTCACGTTCACCTTTGATTGAGTTGTTTTTATTGAGGTCATGCTTGTGAACGCCAAAGATGTTGAAGTATTTTCTGGCAACTTATTGAATCTATTGAATGGTTCTATGCGAGGTTAAGCGCCGTTCAACAAGAGATCTACCTCGCGTTCAATTGCTCGAAGTTTACTCTTGTTCATGCCCATCTCAAGCATCAAGGATTCATTCTGCAGTATTTCTCGAGCAACGATTACTCCTCGTT
>CAXAIH010000033.1:0-12257 GCA_963968755.1 uncultured Flavobacteriales bacterium | reverse complement strand
TGCGCTGCACAAAGCCCTGTAAACTCAAATGTTACAGGAAGGAAGGCAGGAGGGGTTTCGTAGAGCACGAAGTTTGGCTTTCCACCAATGTTCATAGGCCAATCAGAAATCATGAAGAACCAAAAGCCTGATAGGGCCAACAGAGCTCCTATCAATCCATAGATAAAGGCGCACATTGCCAAACGTGTCCACTTCACACCCAACACTTGGTCAAGACCGTGCACTGGAAATGGAGTGTAGGCATCCTTGATGTGGAGACCCTTTTTAATGAGAGCTGCCGCACCTGTCATCAAAGTGCCGTCGTCATCGTACATTCCGAAGATGGTTTTACCTGCCATGGCTTAATTCTGTTGTTTTTTGAAGTTCTCGCCTGAAACTTTTAGAATCGATTTTAATTCGTTCAATGCAAGTACTGGGAATACACGTGCAAACAATAAGAAGAGCACGAAGAAAATTCCAATCGTTCCTACGAAGATTCCGATGTCCACAAATGTTGGGTGGAACATACTCCAGTTCGAGGGAATGTAATCGCGATGCAATGAGGTTACGATGATCACAAATCGCTCGAACCACATACCTGTGTTCACGAAAAGTGAAAGGATAAAGCTCATCACGAAAGACTTGCGAATTTTTTCAAACCAAAAGAGCTGAGGGGTAATTACGTTACACGTCATCATCGCCCAGTACGCCCAGAAATATGGACCGGTTGCTCTGTTCAAGAAGGCATATTGTTCGTACTCCACACCTGAATACCAAGAGATAAAGAGTTCCGACAAATAAGCAATACCTACCATAGAACCCGTAATCACGATTACAATGTTCATGTACTCAATGTGCTTTCGAGTAATGTAGGCTTCAAGGCTAACCACCTTACGCACCATCAACAAGAGTGTCTGCACCATTGCAAAGCCCGAGAAGATTGCCCCAGCAACAAAGTAAGGTGGGAAAATGGTGGTGTGCCATCCAGGGATTACCGAGGTGGCAAAGTCCATAGATACAATCGAGTGAACCGAAAATACCAGTGGTGTAGCAAGTCCTGCCAATACCAATGAAACTTCTTCAAAACGAATCCAAGCTTTTACGTTTCCTGTCCATCCAAAAGAGAGGATAGAGTAAATGAACTTCGGCAATGCCTTTTGAGAGCGGTCACGAATGGTGGCAAAATCAGGAATCAACCCAATGTACCAGAATACGAGTGATACTGAGAAGTAAGTAGAAATGGCAAATACATCCCAAAGAAGCGGTGAGTTAAAGTTCACCCAAAGAGAACCGAAAGTGTTTGGTACTGGAAGCACCCAATACGCCATCCAAACACGTCCCATGTGAATACCTGGGAACAAGGCCGCCATCATTACGGCAAAAATTGTCATGGCTTCGGCAGAACGATTAATGGCCATTCTCCAGCGCTGACGGAAGAGAAGAAGTACAGCAGAAATCAAGGTTCCTGCGTGACCAATACCTACCCACCATACAAAGTTGGTAATGTCCCATGCCCAACCAACGGTTGTGTTCAATCCCCATACTCCGATACCGCGACCGATGGTGTAAAGAATGCACCCGATACCCCAAAGGGCAACGATTAGGGCAATTGAAAAAGCAATGTACCACAAGCGGTTGGCCTTTCCTTCAACGGGGGCACAAACGTCCTCGGTGATCTGGTGATAGTCTTTCTCGCCGAGTATGAGTGGTTTACGAATGGCAGCCTCTGAATGCATGCGTTTTCTTTTTTCTTTCGTTAAACTTCTTCTGCAGAACGGTTTCTAACTTTCGTGAGGTACGAAACGTTCGGTCGAGTACCAACCTCTTCAAGAAGCGCGTATGATCGATCGTGTGTTGAACGTTTTGCAACTTCAGTCTCTTCATTCAAATCTCCAAACACAATTGCTCCATTTGCACAGGCAGCAGAACAAGCCGTTTGGATTTCGCCATCCTTAACAGGACGACCTTCTTTCTTCGCTTGGAGTTTTCCAGCTTGAACATCTTGGATGCACAGGCTACATTTCTCCATTACCCCTCTTGAGCGTACAACTACATCGGGGTTTAAGACCATTCTTCCAAGATCATCTTGAGAAGGGTTCACATCAGTGAACATAGGGTCTACATTGTAATTGAACCAGTTAAAGCGACGCACTTTATAAGGGCAGTTGTTCGCACAGTAACGTGTTCCAACACATCTGTTGTAAGTCATTTGGTTAAAGCCTTCGTCGGAGTGCGTAGTTGCTGCAACCGGACAAACAGTTTCACAAGGTGCGTGATTACAGTGCTGACACATTACTGGTTGGAATACCGCATCGGGATAAGCAGAAGGGTTCTCCATTTCAGAATAGTTCTTTTCGCCGTCGTTCTTGCTTGGATCCGCATCACTGCTGTAATAGCGGTCAATCCGCAACCAGAACATAGAACGAGTTCTACGAATCTCATCTTTACCAACTACAGGTACGTTGTTGTTGATGTGGCATGATGTAACACAAGCTCCACAACCCGTACATGCATTCAAGTCGATGCTCATTCCCCACAAGTGATGACGAGCAATACCTGGTTGTGCGTTCCAAAGATCCAATTCACCTATTGGTGTTTCTTCACCAAAGGCATTTTTCATTACAGCTTCTGGATTCCAGCCGTTCTTCTTGTCGCTTCGATCTACGTTCTTGTAAGTAGCAAAATCAGTTTCGTTAACAATCTTACGACCCATCATCGTGTGATGCGTCTGAATAGATGCGATGGCGTATGTCTCGCCAGTACCTTCAACAGAAACCCCACCTACATTATATCCCGCTTGAGAATCTTTATAGGTACTCATTGAAAAGACATTCTTCCCAATGTTGTTTCCCGCTTTTCCAGCCTCAGTGCGACCATAACCTAGTGCAATTCCGATCGTATTTCGTTTTTGACCAGGAGCAGCAACTACAGGCAAGGTGACTTCTTGTCCGCCTGCTGTTACCTTGGCAAGGCTTGCTGGAGTTTCTTGTGCAGTACGTGTCTCGAAACCTTGATCCAACATATCTGCAGGATTCATGGTAATGTAGTTGTCCCAAGAAATTCGACTGATTGGGTCAGGCATTTCTTGAAGGTGCGGGTTGTTTGCCGCACGACCATCCCCGATGACAGTTTTAGTATACAGCTGAAGTTCCCATCCTTCGGATTTTTCTTTTGAAATAGAAGCCAAAGCATCGGAGGCGCCAGATGTGAAAGTTGGCGCACTCATATCAGGGGCTCCTTCTCCCAACCACGACTTGGAATTCATCGTTCCCGCCGATGTCATTCCATTATGAAGACTTGTATTCCAGAAAGCTTTAAAGAAGATTTCGCCTGATTGCTTGGTAAATATGTTCTTCTCCCAATTGTTTGTCAAGAAGGTGTAATAGTCGTAGTTCTCAGCACCCGCCCATCTCAAGAGGGTAGACTGGGCTTGACGTGTTCCTGCTGGGAATAGCTTCTTGATTACAGGCTGAGCTAGACTATACTCCCCGTTCACGATTTCATAGTCGTTCCATGCTTCTAAGAAGTTCACGTCCGGAGCAACGAAGTCACACATTACTGTGCTTTCGTCAGGACGTTCTGCGATGGCAATCTTAACTCCCACCTTTCCAAGTGCTTCTGCAATTCCAGATGAGGCAGGCGCATTGTAGATTGGATTTACTCCGTACAGAATAACAGCGCCAATTCGTCCTTGAGTAATACCTTGGACTAAATCTGAATAGGCAGAATCTGAACCTTGGCTTAGATTAAGTGCTTTGCTCAAATCGATAGTGGACCCATAGTTCCCCAACAAATTGTTGATTTCGTTGGCTACCATTTGATGGTTGGCATCATTTGAACCACAAACCACAATAGAAGATCCTTTTGAAGCCCACAATTCTTTAGCAGCCTGCTGAATTTTTTCGTTTGCATTGTTGTCGTTGTCGAGCTCAAAATTCTTTCCTGAAGAACCCGCCATTTTCGCTAGTGCGTTGTGCAGGCTTGCCAATGCTTTTCCATACTCAGACGGTTTGATGGCCGCACGAACATCCGCGTTGGATCCAGTTACCGACATATTGGTCTCAAACTGGAAGTGACGATTCATCCATTCTCCATCAGGGTTTCTTCGTGAAGCATATTGATTGGAGTAGGAGTTGGCATTTAACCATGTGCTCAGGAAATCGGCACCAACACTTACAATAACCTTCGCCTTTGAGAAATCGTAGGTCGGCAGAACACCTTCACCAAAGTTCTTCGCATTCGCGGATCGCATTCCGCTATACGACATTGGGTCGATGGTATATCGCTCAATTGAAGACATATTGACTTCAACAGTACCGATAATATCACCGTTTTCATCATAGTTATTTACTTCACGAGGGCCGGAATAGGCACCCATGAATGATGATATTGCAGCTTCAGTACTTGGACTTGCAGTGGTATTGGTTGCCAGCGCAATGGTCTTGCCTGACGCCGCCACGTCTTTTATAATCCTCATAACCTCAGCATCGAGGTCTGCCCATGAAACCTCTGTCGCACCCATTTTAGGCGCCTGGTAACGTGCTTGATCGTATAAACTCAGTACAGATGAAACACCGCGAGCACTAATTCCACCATTCGTGATTTTACTGTCGCGATTTCCTTTGATAAAGACTGGACGTCCTTCACGGGTTTTCACCAGAATATTAGAAAACTCAGAACCATCCATGTAAGACGAAGCATACCAGTTGGCAACGCCAGGGTAAACCTCCTCAGGTTTCATTACATAAGGAATGGACTTAATAACTGGAGTTTCGCAAGCGGCCAGTGTGGCTGCTCCTAGGCTAAAACCTACAAACTTCAAAAAGTCGCGACGATTCGTAGTGTTCGAATCGAACTCTTGTTTTCCTACAAATTCTTCTACTGGAATTGAATCTTTAAACTCCTTCTCAGCATTTTCAAGGAATGCTTGATCTCCGTTTAACTGTTCGAGACTATTCCAGTATTTCTTCTCGTTTGCCATGAATCAGATGATCCTTTGATTAATAATGACACTTTGCACATTCCAAACCTCCGATGTCCTCCACTGTGTATTTCTTGCGCTCAGGGTCGTCCGCATATTTCTCTTTCAACTGCTGGTGCAGCTTGCTGTAATAATCGTTTGAAGCCGTTTTAACTTCTGTTTCTCTGTGGCAGTTGATACACCATCCCATAGTCAATTCAGCATATTGCTTCATTGGGTAATCGTAGGCTTCAACTTCACCATGACAAGTTTGACATTCTTGCTCTCCAACAATTACGTGCTGTGAGTGATTGAAATAAGCAAAATCAGGTAGATTATGAATACGCACCCACTTAATTGGCTTTTGAGGCTTGTCGTAGGCAGCCGTCTCTGGATTGTAACCTGCAGCTTCGTAGATCTTTCCAATTTCCTCCGTTCCATACACGGAACCTTCTTCAATTCCCTTGTGGCAATTCATACACACATTAACAGAGGGAATTCCAGCGTTCTTTCCTTTTTCAGCAGCATGGTGGCAATAGACACAATTGATTCCATTTTCGCCAGCGTGAATTTTGTGAGAAAATTTAATTGGCTGCTCAGGAGCATAGCCTTGATAAACTCCTACACCTTTTGCGCCATACCACGTTTGCACGAGAACGAATACAAGAAGTATTATCGAGATGCCTAAACTAGCTCTCTTGTTATTTCCCATCCATTTCGTGATACTCCCGAAATAGCTTGTGTAGCTCGCTTCAGTCCCTTCAACTTCAGCATTCATTTTCTTGAGCGACTTACTTAAGCTGAAAAATACGCGGATAAGAATAAAGGCTAAAACTATGAAGCCTGCTAACCAGTAATTGCTGTAATCTGGACCCTGAGTCTCGGTTGTTGGTGCGGCTACAACTGCAGGAGCGGCGGCAACGGGTGGGTTTTCAATGTACCCAAGAATGGCTTCAATCTGCTCATCATTCACAGCTTGAGCTGGCATGATGCTTCCGTTATATTCTTCGAACAGAGCAAGCGCATAGGCATCGCCACTGGTCTCCATGTACTCTTGCGAGTTCTTAATCCACGCAACTAAGTTCTCTCTACTATCCCAACGATCAGTGACTCCGCTCAAGGCAGGGCCAATCAACTTCTTGTCAAGCTTATGGCAACTAGCGCAGTTGGCTCGAAATAGTTTTTCGCCATCCTGGGCAAAGCCAGAGGACGAGCCAATAACTAGAAAAGTTAACAATGCAAAAAATGCGGCATGAAAACGAGGCGCGAAGTGCATTCCTAAAAGGGTCATTTTCAAAGGTTTAATTTGTCTCAATCCCACGCAGGGCCTGTGTATCCCGTGCAAATTTAGTGGAAAACCTTTGTGAACCGCTGGTGGCGGGGAATTTTTAACCATGTTAAAATAATTTAGACTCAATCTAAATTGTGAATGAAGTCTAAAAAGGACTTTCAAAAGGATTCGAGGAGTCTTCTACATTTGGCTTGGTTTTTAACGCAAGTCAAAACAGATGTTCAAAAGAATTGGGCTTCCTCTAATATTATACCTTTGTACATGGGTCGCACATGCTCAGGAAAGCCTTTCTTTTCAGGAGTACCAACCAAACCTAAATGTCGCTGTAATTGACACGTTAAACTTCGATTCTGGGCGAACCCTAATACTTGGAGATCCCAGAATTGAGCGTATTCTCCAGATAAAATTGGAGAACCAGAAAGAATTTCCAGAGATAAAAGGTTTTCGCATTCAGCTTTTCTATGGCTCTGGGTCAAGAAGCCAGAGTCAAGCGAGCGAGGTGCAATCTGAATTTTTAAAGCTGTATCCCGATATGGGCTGTTATCGCGTCTTTCAGACGCCTAACTTTAAGGTTCGCGTCGGTGATTTTAGAACCAAAGTAGAAGCCACAAAGTTTTTGCTTGAGTTAAAACAAGACTTCCCTGAAGCCTTCATTGTAGAAGACAAAATCAAACTTCCTGAAATTCAGCTGGAAGTAGAACAAGAAAAGAAAGCTAGCCCTCCAACAGTGGACTAGAGCGTTTGCTTCACTTCAACTTCTTCGTATCCTTCGATGATGTCCCCAACTTTAATGTCGTTGAAGTTGGCGATATTTAATCCACATTCGAAGCCTTTCTTCACTTCACGTACATCATCCTTAAAGCGCTTCAGCGAACCAAGGTTACCTGTGTAAACAACAATTCCGTCGCGAATAAGTCGGATGCGTGTATTTCTAGTAATGGTTCCGTCGGTAACCATACAACCAGCAATGGTTCCAACTTTCGAGATCTTGAAGGTTTCGCGTATCTCTACGTTGCAAACGATTTGCTCTTCAACTTTCGGCTTGAGCATTCCTTCCATCGCCTCCTTAACTTCTTCGATGGCCTTGTAAATCACGGAATACAAGCGAATATCTATCGCTTCTTTCTCAGCTAATTTACGAGCACTTCCAGAAGGTCGAACTTGGAAACCAATGATGATGGCGTCAGACGCAGTCGCCAATAGCACATCAGATTCAGAGATCTGGCCTACGCTCTTGTGAATCACATTCACTTCGATTTTCTCCGTACTCAAATTCAATAATGAATCTGACAACGCTTCGATCGAACCGTCGACATCACCTTTAAGTATGATGTTCAATTCTTGGAAATCTCCAATAGCGATACGACGTCCAATTTCATCCAAGGTGATATGCTTGGTTGCCCGAACCCCTTGTTCTCTTTGAAGTTGACCTCTCTTCGTAGCGATGCTTTTCGCTTCCCGCTCGTCTTCGAAAACGAAGAATTTATCTCCGGCACTTGGTGCGCCGTTGAGCCCGAGAATCGTAACCGGTTTACCGGGGCTGGTTTCTTCAATGTTCTGACCTCGCTCGTTCTGCAGGGCTTTTACTTTTCCGTAATGACTACCCGCAAGCATCATGTCACCAACAGCCAAGGTTCCACCTTCAACAATTACGGTGGCCACGTATCCTTTTCCTTTATCAAGAGAAGCTTCGATAACAGTACCTACAGCACGCTTGTCTGGATCAGCTTTAAGCTCCAACAGTTCTGCTTCGAGCAGTACCTTTTCAAGAAGCTCATCGATGTTCAAGCCATTCTTGGCACTCACATCCTGACTTTGGTATTTCCCGCCCCATTCTTCAATAAGGAGGTTCATATTAGCAAGCTCTTCCTTAATCCGGTCTGGATTAGCGCCGTCTTTGTCAATCTTGTTAATCGCAAATACGATTGGCACCCCTGCAGCTTGAGCGTGATTGATCGCCTCCTTGGTTTGAGGCATCACGTTATCGTCTGCTGCGATCACCACAATTACCACGTCAGTGATTTGCGCACCTCGCGACCTCATAGCAGTAAAGGCCTCGTGACCAGGTGTGTCAAGGAAGGTGATTTCTTTTCCGCCTTCTAAGTTCACGGAGTAAGCACCAATGTGCTGGGTAATTCCACCAGCTTCACCGGCAATAACATTCGCCTTACGAATGTGGTCAAGAAGGGATGTTTTACCGTGGTCAACGTGACCCATAACGGTAACAATCGGTGGGCGCGATTGAACGCGTGCTTCATCATCTGTCTCTTCGAGGGCTTTCTCGTCAATTTCTTCAGTCGTGAATTCAACGGTGTACCCAAATTCTTCCGCAACAACTGTAAGCGTTTCGGCATCGAGACGCTGGTTGATGGAAACGAACAATCCAAGCGACATGCACGCTGAAAGCACTGCGTTTACCTGAGCATTCATCAAATTAGCTAGTTCGCTTGCAGTTACGAATTCCGTAACCTTCAACACTTTCTTTTCGAGCTCCTTCTGTGCTTCTTCTTCTTGAATTTGCTGACTTACAGCATCTCGTTTTGCTTTTCTGTGCTTGGCAGATTTACTCTTCCCACCCCCGCCGCTCAAGCGCGCCAATGTTTCCCGAACCTGTTGTTGGATTTGTTCCTCCGTAAGCTCTGTTTGGCGTTCCGGCTTCTTTGGATCACGCCTTTTTCCTCTAGCCCCTGGTGCTGATCCACCTCCAGTTGAGGTTCCTCCACCTTCCCCAGGCTTGTTGATGCGCTTTCTTCTTTTTCTGCGTGCCTCAATGTCGTCGTTTGACGATGCAACTGGCTTTCGCTTTGCCTCTTCCTTAACTTCGATTTTACCAACAACGGTTGGCCCTGAAAGCTTCTGGACTTTCGTCTCAATGTGCTCTGGAGTTAAGGAAGCTTTCGTTTCTGCTGCCTTTTCTTTTGACTTCTCTTCGGCCTTGACCTCTGGCTTTTTGGCTTCTGCCTTTGCCTCTAGCTTTGGTTCTTCTTTCTTGGCAGCTTTCTTTGGACTAGATTTTTTCTCGATCTCACTCAAATCGATTTTAGATAGAACAACGGGTTGTTTTTTCTTGCCTTCGTCTTGAGCTTTCTCTTCAGGTTTTTCTTCTGCTTTGACTGGCCCAGCAGCCTTTGGCTCTTCTACGCTCTCGGCTACTGGAGTCTCCTTTACCTCTTCAGCAGGTTCTTCAACTGGAGTTTCCCCTACAGCGGGCTTCTGTTCAGCAGGTGCGTCTTCAGTTAAGCCAATATCAATCGTTGAGTCACGAGAAACAGGAACATTCTTAATTAGAACAGATTCTTCATCATCCGATTGTCTGCGACGATTGTCGCTAACATTTCGATCATCAAGTGAAATGGCCTCTCGAACAACCTTGTTCTGCTTGAGTTCATTCGACCTCTCCTTTGCCTTCTTGTCGGATTGGAATTCATCCAAGAGAAAGTTGTATTCATCATTGCCAATCTTCGTTGTAGGACGTGCCTCTACTTCGTACCCCTTCTCTTGAAGAAATTCAACAATGGTAGAAACACCTACACCAAGCTCCTTGGCAACTTTACTCAATCGGTTTATCGACATAATCTATTCTATACGCGCTCTTTTTTAAGCTCGCTTATCCGAAGCTTCAAAGATACGTGCTTAATTATTCAAATTCAGACTTGAGAACTTTCAAGACCTCATCAACTGTTTCCTCTTCAAGGTCAGTTCGTTTCACAAGATCGTCTTTACTCAATTCAAGGACACTTTTTGCCGTATCGCAACCAATGGACTTCAATTCATCCAAAATCCAGTGATCGATTTCATCTGCAAATTCTTCGAGATCCACATCTTCTGTGTCTTCGTCAGAATCACGGTAAACATCAATTTCGTATTCGGTCAGCTTACTAGCTAATTTAATGTTGTGCCCACCTTTTCCAATTGCAAGGGATACTTGATCTGGTTTCAAGTATACCTCAGCCTTACCATCCTCATCATTCAATTTTATGTTGGTGATTTTAGCTGGGCTCAAAGCACGGGTTATGTAAAGAACGTTGTTGCTTGTGAAGTTAATGACATCAATGTTCTCATTTCGCAACTCACGGACGATTCCATGAATTCGCGAACCTTTCATTCCTACACATGCCCCTACCGGATCAACCCGATCGTCGTAGGACTCAACAGCAACTTTAGCACGCTCTCCAGGTTCACGAACAATGTTCTTGATGGTAATAAGACCGTCGAAAATCTCAGGTACTTCTAGCTCGAACAAGCGTTCGAGGAAAACCGGTGAGGTTCTCGATAAAATAATGAACGGCGTGTTGTTCTTAAGATCAACTCGAGAAACAACTGCACGAACAGTATCACCTTTTTTGAAATAATCTGAAGGTATCTGTTCTGATTTCGGAAGAATCAATTCGTTGCCCTCGTCATCGAGGATTAGAATTTCACGCTTCCACACCTGATAGACTTCACCTGTGACGATGTCACCAACTCTGTCTTTGTATTTCTTGTAGATGCTGTCTTTTTCAAGGTCTTGAATACGAGCCGCCAAGTTTTGACGAAGCGCTAGAACCGAGCGACGACTTAGGTCTTCAATTCGGACCTCTTCAGAAGCTTCTTCACCTACTTCAAAGTCAGGCTCAATTTTAACCGCATCGGTCAAGGAGATTTCTTGATTCTCGTCCTCAACTTCTCCATCAGGTACAATCTCGCGGTTTCTCCAAATCTCGAGGTCACCCTTGTCAGGGTTAATGATGATATCAAAGTTGTCATCACTTCCGTATTGTTTGATCAGAATGGATCTGAAAACGTCTTCGATGATGTTCATCATCGTGACCCTGTCTATGTTCTTGATGTCCTTAAATTCCGAAAAGGACTCGATCAATTCAATGGTATTCATACTGTTGGTTTAAAACGATAACTTGACTCTTACTTCCTTTAATTCTGAGTAATTAATTCTTTGCTCCTCTTCAACGAGGATCTTTTTCTTTTTCCCTTCTTCCATTACTTTTTTCTGGCTCCAGAGAAGAATGCCGTCTTCATCAACCTCTTTCATTTTGGCTTCTCCTGCACGTCCGTCGTTTAAGACGTACTTTACTTCTCGACCAACATTTTTGACAAACTGCCTGTGTAGTTTAAGTGGGTAACCGAGTCCAGCGGACATCACTTGGAGCGAGAAGTCGTTTTCATCGCGATCGAAATGACCTTCAATAATCCGTGAAACCTCGACGCATTTGTTGATGGGTACACCTTTGTCTCCGTCAAGGCTTACTTCAATCCGGTTACCTGGCTTAACTGCCACATCTACAACGAAATAAGAGCTCCCCCCAAGTTCGCTCTCAATCATTTCTCGTATGGTATTTTCGTCAATCAAAGGCAACAAAAAAGAGGGCTGACCCCTCTTTTGCGGTGCAAATATAGCAACTTTAGGTATTCTATTCTTCCTTAAGCTTCATGCCATTCTTGAAGATCATTTTCTTTTCCAAGGTGCCTTTCGAACTGTAGTATAGCCAAGTGCCATCGGGGCGGCCAAATTTATACTCTGCAACGCTCAGCACCTTCGTGCTCGGATAGTACAAAGTAGTTCTGCCGTGGAGCTTACCTTTTTTGTAATCCTCTTCTCTTGAAATGGTTCCAACTTCCGATTGATATGTCCATTTACCATCTTTCATTCCGTCTTTATATGGTCCTTGAAAATCAAGAGCCCCATTGGGCAAGTAGTATTGCCACAGACCTTCGTATTGACCTGCCTTATATGCGCCTTGCTCGCGAAGTTTTCCATTCATGTACCAAAATTTCCAGTCTGCTTCTTTCAAGCCATTGGCCAGCGTTCCAGAATAGATGATTTGCCCAGAACTGCTGTGGCCTTTCCACTCACCATTCATTAACCCTCTCAGGAAACTACCAACATCTTTAACTTGACCGTTTTGATACCAAGAAGTCCAGAGTCCTTCTTCCTTACCTTCCTTGTAAACCCCCTCTTGCATTTTTATTGACTTTTCAAGGTCATGCCAGTAAAGCCATTTTCCTGTTTTCTTGCCAGCGGCGTAGGAG
>CAXAIH010000032.1:0-12307 GCA_963968755.1 uncultured Flavobacteriales bacterium | reverse complement strand
CATTCAGCCTGCCGTCAGGACGAATTTAGATAGGCGGTGGCCCGCTGAGCTAAAAAGGTCTGAAAGCCAGAACTATTGAGGCTGAGCATAAGGAGATTTGCCATCAATATGACAAGCATTAGAAGCGCTATTAGAATTCGCTTTTTAATACTTTTGAGTGCTTTTGACAAAAGTAGCATTGCAGGCGGTAACGCCCATACATAAAGCCATGGAGACGAAGATACTTGCTATAGAATCCTCTTGTGACGACACTTCAGCGGCTGTATTGAATGAAGCGCGCGTTCTATCCAATTTGGTCGCCAATCAAAAAATACATGAACAATTTGGCGGTGTCGTTCCTGAACTCGCTTCGCGCGAGCATCAAAAAAACATTCTTCCCGTTGTTCAACAGAGTTTAGAAAAAGCTGGCGTTGAACTTTCAGAAATAGATGCGATAGCCTACACAAGAGGTCCGGGCTTGCTGGGCTCCCTACTGGTGGGTGGTTCATTTGCAAAGGGCTTGTCCATTGCTCTGAACAAGCCTCTGTTAGAAGTTCATCACATGCAGGCACACATTCTTGCGCATTGGATTGAAGACGGTTCCGACAACCCTGAATTCCCCTTTCTCAACCTGACGGTAAGTGGTGGTCACACACAAATTGTTCGTGTAAATTCACCCACAGAATTTGTGGAATTGGGAAGTACACTGGACGACGCCGCCGGAGAAGCCTTCGATAAGGTTGCTAAAATTATGGGCTTACCATACCCTGGTGGCCCCGTGGTGGATAGACTTGCCAAAGAGGGCGACCCAAATGCATTCTCATTCACAAAATCTAAAGTCCCAAAATTCAACTTCAGCTTTAGCGGTCTAAAAACCGGGGTTTTGAATTTCTTGAAAAAAGAGTTGCGCAAGCATCCAGATTTTATCGAAAAACGAAAGGCGGACATCTGCGCCAGCGTTCAACGGCACATCGTGAGCTACTTGCTCGACATATTTGAAGAGGCTGCTAAAAAGGAAGGAATTCAGCATCTTGGAATCGCGGGTGGAGTTTCGGCCAACTCTGAATTGCGCGCTAGTTTTGAGCAGATGTGTGAACGAAACTCTTGGAAAGCCTTTGTTCCAAAATTTGAATATTGTACCGACAATGCGGCTATGATAGGCATTGCCGGTCATTTCCTTCTGAAGGAAAATAGGCTGAGTGGTTTAGAATCGATTCCAAAAGCTCGATTTGAAATATGAGGGTCAAATCAGTAGTTACTCGAATCGTATCCCTCTTCATACTAAGCTGTTTTGTATCGATGAGCGAAACAAGTGCTCAAGAGGATTTTGTGGCTACGGAAAAAATGCAGGACCAATTCATTCTCAAAACCAATCCCTTCACCTTAGTCGCGGGTCCCATATTTCCATTCTGTTCTGAAGCAAGAATTACGGGAGAAGTGGTCCATGCGCTTAAGCAAAGCAGCCAGCTCTCTGCTTCCTATCTGTTCAAAGGGGTTTTGCTGAGCCTTGTGACTAATTCAGTCCCAGGCGGCTTAGGAATAGACCAGCTGATTTTTGAAGGTTATCGTATTCAAGCAGCTCACAGAATCTTTTTGCTGAGCTCAATAAGCTCCAGGCTGAAGGCGCCCGTGGGCTTGTACGTCGGGCCACACCTCTCCTACTCAAGTCTTAAAATTGCCGACCGCTACTTCAATCAATTTCAGTCCTATTTCCGAGGTACTTACTTTAATGCCAACTTATTACTCGGTTATCAAATCAATTTAGGCCGAACCTACTTTGACTTCAACTTTGGTCTGGGCTACAAAAACAACTACTGGATCGAACAATTGGCCACCCAACGAAGAGTGGTTCCCCCAGATGAATTGGGATTTGGACCTTACTTTAGCAGTCCAATTAAGGTTCAATTTGGTTTTGTACTTGGATACGCCCTCTAATGAGATATATTTCTTTCTGTTTTCTATTACTCTTTCTTTCCTGCAAAACCGAGCCTGAATTGCAGTCTGGGCCCATGCTTGGCTATTCGGAATTATCTGAAGTTCAGATTTGGCTTCAGTCAAAGGAAAAAGCCAACATGAGCATACGCTACTGGAAAGTTGACCGATCTGATTCCTCCATGACTTCAGAAAGCGTAAAGACTATCGAAAACGAGGACTTTACCGCCAAGGTGAGCCTTAAGAACCTCAACCCAGGCACTCAATATGAGTACGCTGTATTGCAGAATGGACGCGAAGTACTGCTCGATTACCCATGTAGGTTTAAAACCCAAGAGCTGTGGCAATACAGAAAAGACCCAGAAGCATTCCGCCTCGCCCTTGGTAGTTGTGTGTATGTGAACGAAAAAGAGTTCGACCGTCCTGGAGATGGCTATGGCGGAGAATATCAGGTTTTCGAAAGTATTCGATCACTTGAACCAGACTTGATGCTTTGGCTTGGCGACAACACCTACTATCGAGAAGCGGACGCCTTCACATGGGCAGGTATGCTTCATAGAAATACGCATACCCGTTCACTCAAAGAAATGCAAGCCTTGCTCGCCGGTACGCATAATTATGCCATTTGGGATGATCACGATTACGGCTTAAATGATGCGGTAGGAAGCTGGATTCATAAAGACAGAGCTAAAGAGGCTTTTGAACTTTTCTGGGCAAACAATGGTTTCGGCAACTCAGAACTCGATGGCATTAGCAGTAATTTCTATTTCAGCGACGTTCAGTTTTTCTTGCTCGACAATCGCTGGTTCAGAACACCTAAATACGAGAGTTCAGGTAGGACAATGCTTGGCAGTCAGCAAATTGAATGGCTCATCTCGGGACTAAAAGCTTCAAAAGCGCAATACAAGTTCGTAGCTGTTGGAGGCCAAATGCTGAATTCTGCCCTTGTTTACGAGAACTTCTCTAACTTCCCTGAAGAACGAGATTACCTATTGCGCAGACTTTCAGAAGAGAACATTCGAGGCCTTGTCTTTTTAACGGGCGATCGACATCATTCCGAGTTTTCAATTTTAAAATTGGCGAATGGTGAGAAGGTTTATGACTTCACCGTTTCACCTTTGAGTGCTAGCGTTAGCAATGTAGCAGACAAAGAACTGAATGCAAATCGATTGGAAGGAAGTCTGATTCAGTCACGTGGTTTCGGACTTGTGGACGTAAGTGGCCCATATAGAAAACGGAGTTTACATTTTCAACTCTTCGACAGCCAGGGTGAAAAGCTTTGGGAGTATCGCATCCCAGGCTCGGATTAAGGTCAACTTGGCCGTGCTTATAAGTTCTAGGTTCTTTTTTTTACTTTCTGGCTTACAGTTAAAATGAACACTTAAGCTATAACCCAAAACTTGTCTCCTGTCACTCCCCTTCTTTCTCAGGCCAACGATCTAACTCCAGCACTTCCATATTTGTAGGCTTCCCTCCTTCTATACAGAATCGTAAAGCGGTTCGTTTTTGATGAAAACCAGAAAGACCAGCTGCCCCTGGGTTCATATGAAGCAAGTTGAGTTTCTTATCTGGCATCACTTTTAGAATGTGCGAATGTCCAGTGATGAACAAATCAGGTGGGTATTTCTTGATTTCTTCCAGTACTCGAATGTCGTAGTGACCGGGATAACCACCAATATGTGTTATCCACACCCGCATTCCGTCGATGGTGAACTTTTGATGCTCTGGGCAGGCAGCACGCAATCTATATCCGTCGATGTTTCCCCATACTGCTTTAGTTAGTTTAAACGCTTCTAATTCTTCAAGAAGTTCCAAGGTCCCAATATCGCCGGCATGCCAAACCTGATCACAGTCTTTGAAGAAATTCAAAACACGCTCTTCGAGATGCCCGTGGGTGTCGGAAAGAAGTCCAATACGAATCACTTTTCGAAAGTATGAAAAGGGGCTCTTCAGAATCCTAAATTTGCGCCCTTACATGAGATACTTTATTGAAATGTCTTGGTTAGGTACGAAGTACCACGGCTGGCAACGGCAAAAGAATGCTTTGAGCATTCAAGAGGTTATGGAAAAGGCTCTGACCACTGTTCTCGGGGAAAAAATCGACGTGATCGGCTGTGGTCGCACAGACACTGGTGTGCACGCAAAACAGTTCTTCTTGCATTTTGATTTAGAAAACGAAAAGCAAGATATGGGTGGTCTTCTCACCTATCAGTTGAATTCTTTCCTTCCTCGGGACCTTGCAATAAAGCGCTGCTTTTCTGTGAAAGATGATATGCACGCCCGCTTTTCGGCTACAGAGCGAACCTATAAGTACCTCATCCACCAGAGCAAGAATCCATTTTTAGAAGGAAAGTCCTATTACCTCCAAAAGCTAGATGTTGACATTGAGCGCTGGAATCAAACAGCTTCGCTCCTTTTGGGAGAGCACGATTTTAGTTGCTTTTCTAAGAGCAGGACTCAAACAAAAACGAACCTTTGCACAGTTTTTTCCATGGAATGGCGATCTATTTCGGATGGCTATTGTTTTGAGATACGTGCAAATCGATTTTTACGAAATATGGTTCGAGCCATTGTAGGGACATTCATTGATACTGCTGGAGATCCAGACCGCATGTTGGCCGTCTTAAACTCCAAAAGTCGTACGGAAGCTGGCACCTCGGTTCCCGGACATGGCCTATACCTCAGTCAAATTGATTACGAACCAAGCTTAAACGATTAGAATGTCTAAAGTCATTGGAAAAGCCTTCGACTTCTCGCTCTTTAAGCGCGTCTTAAAATACGTGAAGCCATATCGGCTCACCTTCTTTTTCACTGGTTTACTTACGCTCCTTTCGGCAGTTCTTGGTCCACTAAGGCCGGTACTCATTCAGTACACCCTAGATCAAGCCATCATTCTGCCAGACACGACCCTGCTGGCCCAAATGACCATCCTACTGATCATCCTTCTTCTTCTAGAGGCTTTCGTTCAGTTTTACCAAACATACTTGGCGAATTGGGTGGGGCAATCTGTCATTCGCGACCTCAGAGCCATGGTGTACAGGAAGATTTTGGGCTTCAAACTCAAGTACTTCGATAAAACTCCGCTCGGAACCTTGGTTACACGCGTGATTTCCGACATTGAAACCATTGCGGATATATTCTCACAAGGGGTGCTCATCATCATTGGTGATGTCATAAAGCTTGTAGTCGTAATCGCCATCATGTTCGCCACGAATTGGCAGTTGAGCATAGTAGCCTTGTTGAGCTTACCTCTACTCTTGATTGCCACGCGGATCTTTCAGAGAGTGCTCAAATCTGCCTTTCAGGACATTCGGAATCAGGTGGCTCAATTAAACACTTTCGTGCAAGAACACATTACAGGAATGAATGTGGTGCAGATCTTCAATCGCGAGAAGCGAGAAATGGAGAAGTTCAAGGAGATCAATAAGAAACACCGACAAGCTCATGTGAAAACGGTTTATGCCAACGCCTTCTACTTTCCGGTAGTAGAACTACTCAGCGCATGCTCTCTGGCCCTTTTAGTTTGGTGGGGAGGAAAAGAAGCGCTTTCAGGAAGTGTAACCTATGGGGAGCTTGTAGCCTTCATTCTCTTCGTCTATATGTTGTTTCGTCCGATACGGCAATTGGCAGACCGCTTCAACATCCTGCAGATGGGAATGGTTGGTAGCGAACGTGTATTTGGTATTCTTGATACCGAAGAACATATTGAAGATCTCGGACAGGAAAAGGCCACAGAAATGGCCGGACACATTGAGTTTAAGGACGTATGGTTTGCCTACAACGAGGAAGACTGGGTATTGAAAGGAATCAGTTTTGAGGCGAAACCAGGAGAACGCTTCGCTTTCGTTGGAGCAACGGGTGCTGGCAAAACGTCCATCATCAATTTACTGAACCGGAACTACGAATTTCAAAAAGGAGAAATTCTCATCGACGGTATTGACATACGTTCCTATAAATTGGAGAGTCTCAGAAAACACATTGGCTTAGTTCTCCAAGATGTCTTTCTTTTCTCGGACTCCATCTTTAACAACATTAGTTTAGGCGATCCAAACATCAGTGAAGCACAAGTGAAGGAAGCCGCTGAAACCGTTGGAGCCAGCGACTTTATAGAGCGCCTCAAAGGAGCGTACAACTTCGATGTAAAAGAACGTGGCGGGTTGCTTTCCGTTGGGCAACGTCAGCTCATAGCCTTCATTCGAGCCTATGTTTACAAACCTGAAATCCTCATTTTAGATGAAGCAACTTCATCCGTCGACTCGGACTCCGAAGAACTGATTCAAAGAGCTACAGAACGGATAACGAAAGGACGAACTTCCCTCATCATTGCCCACCGGCTTGCTACCATTCAGTACGCCGATCAAATTGTGGTATTGGAAAAAGGGGAGATAATTGAGCAGGGATCGCATCAAGAATTGCTCAAATGGGATGGGCAATACATGGTGCTGTATGAGATGCAGTTCAAAGAGCCTTAAAGCTTTTCGGCAGAAGTAGTGCTCCTGATTTCCTGAGTTTGTAATTTCGCGCCGAACAAAACTTCTTTAAAATGGAAATGGTAGATACGTATGCTCAAAAAGGAATAGATCTACTCTGGATTTGGGGACCGAAGGTGCTTGGAGCGCTTATTTTTCTCATCATAGGTTTATGGGTTGTTGCCCATATTACCCGTATGAGTGCGAAAATGATGCAGCGTCGTGGAATTGATGAAAATCTTCAACCCATGTTGAAAGGAATCATCAATATGATTTTGAAGGTCTTGGTTGTAGTATCCTTCATCAGCATGCTGGGTATTGAAGCTACAAGCTTTATTGCCATTCTTGGGGCGGCTGGATTTGCTATCGGTATGGCGTTGAGTGGAACGCTTGGAAACTTTGCGGGTGGGATTATGATTCTCTTGTTTAAGCCATTTGTGAAGGGTGATGTCATTGAAGCCTCGGGCTATGTTGGAAGCGTTCATGAGGTTCAAATCTTCAATACTATCCTAAAAACTCCAGACAACAAAACGATCATCATTCCAAATGGAGGCTTGTCTTCTTCCTCAATGATCAACTACAGCTCAGAAGCAACACGTCGTGTTGATTTCACTTTTAGCATTGGTTACGGTGATGACGTTCAACTTGCTAAAGACACCTTAAACAAGATTATTGAAGCTGATAGCAGGATCCTTAAAGACCCAGCACCTTTCGTTCGTATTGGTGCTTTGGCCGACAGCTCAGTAAACTTTACCGTAAGAACATGGGTAAATGCAGCCGATTATTGGGATGTTCATTTCGATATGAATGAAAAGGTATATGCTGACTTTGTAAAAGCAGGGCTCAACATTCCTTTCCCACAGATGGGCGTTCACGTGCATCAAGCTGGCTAACGAAAAGTATAGTTATAAAGACATGAAGGAGCTTCACCATGTGTGAGACTCCTTTTTTTGTCAAAAGGTTTCAGAGCTGCATAACGAAACCACCTTGCTAGCTGGCTTCTCACTGTATTCGTCGAAGAGCTTCTGGCAGGAGTTTGATGATAACAAATTGTCCCATGAGGAGAGCACATCCGACAGCCGTCGACTACCTGCTCTACAGCACCCCACATAGTTAGACACAAGCTCTGGGAGCCCTCCTCTACCCTTACTTTTCAGCATTTGATGCAGTTACATGAAGTCTTGCACCTCCCCAATAAAAGGCTGGATAATGATGGTCCTTCCGAAGTTCCCGAAAAAGCTCCGCCGGAGGAAGCTCCGAGTCCATCTTCGACATCGCCCCAGCGAGCTTAGTCTCGTATTTTTTCTGAACGTCCTGATCGTCAAAAATCCCTAAGGTCCGCATCACCTGAGCTTGCATGAAGCTAGCAAAGCCCTCGGCAAACCAGGCTAAGTATTCACCCAGGTGCGGACGAGCTAGGTGATTCATTTCATGAGGGGCTGTCCAATCATCCATGAACTCTTGAAAATCGTAACTCGGGTCGATGTGAAAGTGGCTAGATTGATGAGGATACCTCCGTGTATTTGCCCACGGAACGGGTTCATCCGCGTTTTCTCTTCTATGCATATGAAGATGCACATCGAAGGGATACGTCCCCAAGGTTTGCTGCGTAGCCTTCAAACATGGCAGCAACCACGATTTGATCTTTTCCGTTTCGTTCTCGGAGAATTCATCCACCCAATGCCAAACAATATCCGCAGATTGACTCAGCTCTTGTTTTTCCGTTGTTTCTGCCTAGCCCTCAAACAGGTTGAGAGAGATCAAGAAGAATGTGAAGAGAAACTTTATTCGCATCCCATCGAATATATAGAACTGTTTCATTCGGAGATGTCGTCCAAGAACATTCGAGTGAAAAGCATGCAAATTGCTCGTTGAAAGAAAATCCAGATGTAGACCGAGGCTTTTGCTTTCTTTACATTAAAAGGATCGAATACATGAACTGGGCAAACATCTTACACGTACTAAAAGAGGGTAACCCCGCTACGAAAAACGATCGTCGGCAATCAGATGAATACTGGAAAGGGAAGCTTAAGCCAGAAGTATATCGTATCACTCGGCTTCATGGAACTGAAGCTCCATTTAGCGGCGAGTTGTGTGAAAGTTTCGAGGATGGTAAATATGCCTGTTCTTGTTGTGGTGAAGAGCTCTTCGATTCTTCAATCAAATTTTCATCTTCATCGGGCTGGCCGAGCTTTACAGAACCAATTCATGAGCAGGCAATTAAGTACATCAAAGACGAATCGCATGGCATGATTCGCGTGGAAATACAATGCAACTCTTGTGATGCTCATCTTGGGCACGTCTTCCCCGATGGTCCTGAGCCTTCTGGCCTACGTTATTGCGTCAACTCGTTCTCTCTTCAGATTTCTAAAGAAAATGCAATAAAATCATAGCACATGGACTACGACAAAGCTTTAGGCATTTATGATCGTCTGATAAGCTCTTTCTCTGATATTGAAAGGAAAAAAGAAGCCATACACTTCTTCTAATGGTCGTATGTATAGTTTTCTTGACCGAGAAGGGTAGATAAGTTTACGTTTTTCGAAAGAAGATCAGGCGCTCATGTTTAAGGTTCCTGGATTTGGTCCTAGCATCCAGCATGGATCAGTAATAAATGGATACACTCTCGTTCCTAAAGACAAAATGAAAGACGAGGAATTCCTTAAGCTACATCTGCAGAAAAGCTGGATGTTTGTACAGGCCCTTAAACCGAAATCAGCTTTTTATCACTTTCAATCAAGAAGATCATTGTGAAATGACCATGCTCGTTTTCGTCAACCAAAAACGCGAGCACAACATCCTACTCGAAATTGGTTACTCCGACTGCTAAACCAAACAGCTATTGAGATTAAGGTCAATAAGACCATCTATTGCCCACAGATAATACGCTGAATACTTATTGGTGGGTATTATTCATAAGAAGGTCTACAGGAAATTCTATGAAATACCTAATTTAAGCCTCTCAAATGGAATTCAATAATTTGCCCATTGATTACACAAATCTGATTTTATGAAAAAACGATACCTATTTATGTTGATGGGGTGTTTGATTGGTGGTAGTGCGTATAGCCAAGCCTCCTTTTCAAAAACCATTGTCACCAACCAACCAACTGAACTAATGGCCGACGCTGGCGTTGACATTGACGAACCTCAAGGAACTGACGTTAAATTAGGAGATACGCTCGCAGGTGTAGCTTCAGGAGGAACAACGCCTTATGCCTATGCATGGTCTCCTGCTACTGGCTTGGATGATGCAACCTTAGCGAATCCTACTGCTACTGTTGGTGCAGCCAATCAAACGTACACCTTGAGCCTGACAGACAGTCGCAGCTGTACTTCTACAGACGAAATGGAACTTACGGTCAAAGGTTTGTCTCTCTTGAATCTTGAAAAAGGACAAGTAAAATTGTTCCCAGTTCCAGCTCAGGATGTGCTTTTCATCGAGAACGGAGCAGACTTAGAAGAGATGCACTTGTTTGATCTTTCCGGAAAGTCGATTCTACGAAGATCTGTTGTGAAAGGCTTAAACCAAGTTGACCTTTCAGGACTTCCTGAAGGCAATTATGAAATTCAATTGATGGATGGCAAGAAAAGTCATACTTCAAGTATTGTTTTACAATAATTAGAAAGAAGATGAAAAACTTAGCAATAGCTTTAACAGCGCTTTTTGCACTCTTCTTAGGAAGTGTACAAGCCCAAACCGACACAGTAAAACTTCTTGTTGGAGATACTTTGAACCTAGATCTTGATGTGGCACGTGGAAGCGTCCAATGGCAAAAGTCTAGCGATGCCTCTACTTGGACTGATATTTCAGGAGAAACAAATACGAGCATCAGCTATGCGATGGATGCGGTTCCTCAATACTTCAGAGCAGTTATTTCTGAAGGAGATTGTGACGATTTCAACTCTCCATATGTTGTAGTTGAGACCTGCTTAGGCCCTCCAATTCTTACTACCACGGCGATTACGAACATTGGTCGCTTTGACGCTACGGGCGGTGGTGAAGTTTTGGACAACGGTTGCGCGGCAATTCAATCGCGAGGTGTTGTAATCTCAACAAGTCCAAACCCTACCATCTTGAACAATTCTACCGCAGATGGAAGCGGTCTTGGAATTTTCACTTCAAGCTTAACAAACCTCACAGCTGGTGTCACTTACTACGTGCGCTCCTATGCTTACAACGGAACCTTTACGGGTTATGGCCCTGAGGTTAGCTTTACAACAGCTTCTCAGTTTGCTTTGGGTGACACAGGTCCTGGCGGAGGAATTGTATTCTACCTCGACGCCTCAGGCGGAGGATGGGAGGCAGCTCCTGCTGATCAGAGTACTTCAGCTCCATGGAGTTGTACTGGAACAACCTTCAACACCAGTCTTTCACCTGACTCAAGCGCTTCTAACACCAATAGAATCGTGAACAACGGCTGTAGCAATTCTAACGAAGCTGCTGACATTTGCGCTGCACTAACGCAGGGTGGATTCTCTGACTGGGTTTTACCATCAAGAGATGCCTTGAACCTTATGTACACGAACTTGCATCAAAACTCATTGGGTAGTTTCAATACTTCCGGCGAGTACTGGTCTTCTTCTGAGCAGTTCAGCAACTTGGCTTGGCACTACAACTTCGGCTTTGGAAACTATACAGCTTCTGCACGAACTCAAAACTTTAGAGTTCGCGCTGTGCGAAAGTTCTAAGGTGAACACACATTACAATAAGACCCGGCTCTTCCATGAAGACCGGGTTTTTTTGTGGTTCACATTTCAGGTGTAGGCACAAAAAAAGCGAGCCTCGGATCGCTTCATTTTTATTGGTTCGATAAGGTCCTAGAACCTTCTGGAATTCGCCGGTGACTAGTGCCGAACGATTAAGCGTTCACTACGTGACACACCGTTTTGATTCCATTGTACGAGATAGAGACCATTGTCTACTAGAGAAAGATCAATGCTTCCAATTCCTTTTTCAATTTCTTGACCAAGAACGTTTAAAAGTCTCAACTCTTGTTGCTCAGCTCCCAATACCGAAACTCTGTCCTTTACCGGGTTAGGAACGAGAACTTGTCTGCTGTCGGCATCAACTAGCTCAGAGCTCGCAATGTTCGGATTGTAATTCTCCCCAAGCGGATTGGAAGGATTCATCGGATGGTAAGGATCTGTAGGATCCTGTTCATCATAACCCCATGTGGCATTCACCATGCTGCGATCAATATTCTGAACATAGACTACAACCACAAGGTTTTCGAAATTCTCAACACTGTGCTCACTTGCATGATCAATTTCATCACTTGAATTGCTCGGCAAACGATAATCACCATTAAATGTATAAGTCCCAGTTCGGTTTACAATAGTGTCTTTAGGTAAATCTCCTACGATGAACTCCCCTGCACTTGGCAACATCTTCTTCATCACATATTCAAACTCAGTCTCACCATTCGACTTCACGTTATTCACCGTTTTACGCTCAAGAATTGCTATATACAAACGATTGGCGGGGCCAGCAACATCTTTCAGTGCTTCCATGTCAATGTCGTAGGCCAATGTTTTACCTCCGTTGGACCAAGTGAGTTTGGGTGTGATTTTCAGACCAGTGTACTTTTCGCTCTCGTCGTCGTAAACGCTCGTGTTCATAGTACTTGGGTTCCCAATTGCAACTCCGTTAATGAACATTGAAGGAACAGAGTTGATATTGTAGAACGAACGTCTTCCACCAGCTTCAGTCGTGTAATATGGGTCTCCTGATCCAGGCCAAGACATTTGATACTTAATCATCACATATCGATCGAGATAATCTTCATCGTCTACAAATAGTTCTTTAATTTTTTCGTTACCCGGGCGACAAGGTCCGCAGGTAGAACTTGTAAACACTTCTAATAAAGGTGTTTTCAAGATTGAATCATTTTGAGCAAAAGCACCTGAGATGAACAGGCAAGCTA
>CAXAIH010000031.1:0-12540 GCA_963968755.1 uncultured Flavobacteriales bacterium | reverse complement strand
ATCACCAACATTCACTTGGTGTATTCAATTATGGAGAGAAGAAGCACGTTGAGGCGGCTGTAGAAGCTGCTCTTTCAGCAAAACAGGAATGGGCGAACCTACCTTGGGAACATAGAGCATCTATCTTCTTGAAGGCAGCTGAATTACTCGCTGGTCCTTTCAGAGATCGTATGAATGCCTCAACAATGTTGGCGCAATCTAAGAACGTTATGCAAGCCGAAATCGACGCTTCTTGTGAGCTCATCGACTTCCTTCGCTTCAATGTTCAGTATATGTCGGACATCTACGCTGCTCAACCAGAGAGCCAGCCAGGGATGTGGAACAGATTGGAATACCGACCACTGGAAGGTTTCGTGTTTGCGATCACTCCATTTAACTTCACGAGCATCGCAGCTAACCTTCCCGCAGCAGTTGCCATGATGGGGAACACCGTTGTGTGGAAGCCGGCAGGCACCCAGATGTACTCAGCAAAAGTCATCATGGACCTTTTCAAGGCGGCAGGTCTTCCTGATGGGGTTATCAACTTAGTAAGTGTAGATGGTCCTGTTGCTGGAGATGTGGTCTTCAAGCATCCAGATTTTGCAGGTTTACATTTTACGGGTTCTACTCAGGTCTTCAAACACCTTTGGAAGGAAATTGGTGCTAATTTGGATCACTACAAAACTTACCCAAGGATTGTAGGAGAAACGGGTGGAAAGGACTTTATCGTGGCACATTCTTCAGCAAGTGCTCAGGAGGTTGGAACTGCTATTTCACGCGGTGCCTTTGAATTCCAAGGTCAAAAGTGTTCGGCTGCTTCCAGAGCATATGTGCCAAAGAGTATTTGGCCGGAGGTGAAAGAGCATGTCGTTCAGGAAGTTTCAAGCTTCAAAATGGGAAGTCCTGAGAACACGACAAACTTCATCAATGCTGTCATTTCAGAACAAGCTTTTGATAAAATCGCTTCTTTCATTGACTACATCAATGAAAGTGATGATGCTGAAGTACTAACGGGAGGAAAATACGACAAGAGCAAAGGCTACTTCATTGAGCCTACGGTGGTTGTGACGTCAGATCCAAAATTCCGCACCATGTGTGAGGAGATCTTTGGCCCTGTGATCACCATCTTCGTTTATGAAGACGCAGCATGGGAGGATACCTTGACAATGGTTGACTCTACTTCTGAATACGCCTTAACGGGTGCTATTCTCTCTCGCGACCGATACGCCATCGATCAAGCAACGAAAGCTTTGAGCAATGCCGCTGGTAATTTCTACATCAACGACAAGCCAACTGGAGCTGTTGTTGGACAGCAGCCTTTCGGTGGAGCTAGAGGTTCAGGAACAAACGATAAAGCAGGTTCTTTCTTGAATCTATTGCGTTGGATTTCTCCAAGAACCATCAAAGAAACCTTCGTACCTGCTACAGACTATCGCTACCCGTTTTTAGGATAAGCGAAAAACAACATCAGTAATTAAGGTCGAGCTGTTCAAAACGCAGCTCGACCAGCTGATCGTAAGCCTTGGAAAGAGGCATCTTAGTAAAGATGAAAACTCTGCGTGCGCGTATTGTTGCTTATTGGGAAAACCTGCCAAAGTGGCTCAAGAATAAGTACACCTATGTGACCCTGGGTTTCATTGTCTACCTCTTTTTCTTTGATCAGCACAACCTAATCTCCCAATATAAGTTGAGAGCAGAGTTGTACGAGCTTCAGCAAAGTCAGCAGTGGTACCTCGAACAGATTGATCAAACACGATCAGATTTGGATGAGCTCCTGACGAATGACGAGAAACTAGAGAAGTTTGCACGAGAGAAGTATTTGATGAAAAAGGACAACGAAGAAATCTTCGTGATCGTCCGTGAGTAAAGTCCCGAGCCTAAGCCATCTCTTCTTACTTTCGTTCTAGAATTAAGAAGACCTTGGATTCAATTAAGTTTATTCCGTTTGATGGTGTTTCGAAGCAAGAGTGGCTCGAAAAAATCACCCAAGATTTAAAAGGAAAATCGCCTAGCTCACTCGATAAAGCCTGGCAGGATATTTCGTATTCTGCATTCTACCATGCAGCAGATGCTAAGTCCGATAATGGACGTGTGGCTGAATCGAATGAATGGCTCATCCGCAAGAGCGTTCTCATTAGCTCGGCCAAAGAGTTCAATTCCACATTGCTAGACCTCCTGAATCAAGGTCTTCAGAATCCAGTAATTAGAGGCGAGTTTAAATCAGAAGAGCATCTGGAAGCCTGTTTAGAAGGTGTTATTCCAGATTATATCCGATTGGATTTTCAACTCTTGGGAGCTCCTGAGCAGTATGGGTGGATAGCCGATTGGTTTAAGAAAAACGCGAAAGATATTTCTGCCTGCGAGGGAGGTTGTAATTTGAAATTCAGCACTTCTCGACTTGAAGAATTACTGAAGTCTGACATGAAGCTTCACATAGCTAATGTATATGGCTCAGAGTTTCAAGCACAAGGCGCTTATGCCTCAACAGAATTGGCTTTGGTTCTTAAGGAACTGAACGAAATGTTGACATTGAACTCGAGCATCGAGACTCAAAAGCTGTATCACAAAACACAAGTCACGCTTGGAGTCGGACTTAATTTCTTTGGTGAGCTCGCGAAGTTAAGGGCAGCTCGAAATTTGATCGAATTCCTATTTCAACAGCATGGAGCCGATACGAACGATACTTTTTTCATAGCGAGTCAAACCAGTAGTTGGACATTCTCGGCCTACGATCGTTACAACAACTTATTGCGAAATGCTTCTTGTGGACTAGCAGCAGCCATTGGGGGCGCAGACGCAATCGAGCTTCTCCCACACGATTTTCTCGTTAAAAGACCCAATCATTTTTCTACTCATTTAGGGATTAGTGTTCAGCATTTGATGAAAGAGGAATCCTACTTAAACAGAGTTTCAGATCCAGCTGCAGGAAGTTATTACATCGAAGCCCTCACTGAGAGTCTAGAAGAAGCGGCTTGGAAGAAGTTTCAAGAATTGGAATCTGGTGCTTCTGCCCAAGAAATGATTCAAAAGGATAGAATTGAGCAAGAAGATGCTTTTGAATCGGGAGAATTCAAGCTCTTAGGTGTAAACCTTTTCCCCAACCTCGAGGAGCAACTTCGGGATGAGATGGAGATTACTTTGGACGGTGCATCTCGATTGGCTTTTGAAACAGAAAAAAAGCGTTTGAAGGATGAGTAAGATTGATTTTTCAAGCATTCGCTATAGGCGGCCTGAACAGAAGGCTGAATTTCCATTAGAAGAATGGAATACCTCCGAAGGACTCAAAGTTAAATCTGCCTATTTCGAAAAGGATTTAGCCGAGGTGAAACACCTTCAACACGTTGCAGGTATTGCACCTTACACACGTGGTCCCTATTCTAGTATGTATGCTGTTCGACCTTGGACCATTCGTCAATATGCCGGTTTTTCTACTGCCGAAGATTCCAACACCTTTTACCAACGAAATTTGAGGGCTGGGCAGAAAGGCCTGTCCATAGCATTTGATTTAGCTACGCATCGCGGATATGATTCCGATCACCCTCGAGTTGAAGGAGATGTTGGAAAGGCGGGCGTTGCAGTAGACTCCATTCTGGATATGGAGATACTTTTCAAAGACATTCCATTAGATGAGATGTCGGTATCCATGACCATGAATGGTGCTGTAATCCCGATTATGGCATTCTACATCGTGGCTGCTGAAGAGCAAGGAGTCGATAAGAGTAAGTTGACCGGTACCATTCAAAACGACATTCTGAAGGAATTCATGGTGCGGAACACCTATATCTATCCACCTGCTCCGTCCATGCGTATCATCTCAGATATTTTCTCCTATTGTTCTGAGTATATGCCGCGATTTAACTCGATCAGTATTTCGGGTTATCATATGCACGAGGCGGGTGCACCTGCTGACCTTGAGCTGGCATATACCTTGGCCGACGGATTGGATTACATCCGTGCGGGAATTGATGCCGGAATGGAGATAGATGCTTTTGCTCCACGACTCTCTTTTTTCTGGGGAATCGGGATGAATCATTTTATGGAGATTGCGAAATTGCGCGCAGCACGAATTCTTTGGGCCAGCATCGTACAAAATTTCAATCCCAAAAACACCAAATCGCTGGCCCTTCGGACACACTCTCAAACCTCTGGTTGGAGTTTGACGGAGCAAGATCCCTTCAACAATGTTGGAAGAACTTGCATTGAGGCGATGGCTGCAGTTTTCGGAGGAACTCAATCACTTCACACCAATTCTTTGGACGAAGCCATTGCATTGCCAACAGATTTCTCCGCGCGGATTGCACGAAATACACAGATCTACCTTCAGCAAGAAACTGGGATTACCTCTGTAGTGGATCCATGGGCCGGAAGCCATTATGTAGAGTCCTTGACACAAGATTTGGTTGATAAAGCTTGGGAACATATTAAAGAAATAGAATGCCTTGGAGGAATGGCAAAGGCTATTGAAACTGGCTTACCTAAAATGCGCATTGAAGAAGCCGCTGCAAAACGCCAAGCGCGGATAGATGCTGGGCAGGATGTGATTGTGGGTGTCAATCGTTTTGCTCCCGAAGGAGAAGAGCGGGAGTTAGATACCTTGGAGGTAGACAATTCCAAAGTGCGTCTCTCGCAGATGGAGCGTTTAAAAAAGTTGCGGGATGAGCGCGATGAAGAAAAATGCCAAGCCAGCTTAAGAAATATTGAAGCTATTGCTTCGGGAGCAGAGGGGAACTTACTAGAGGCTGCTGTGGAAGCTGCCAGAGCGCGAGCAAGTCTTGGAGAAATATCCATGGCGATGGAGAAGAGCTTCGGCCGGTATCAGGCAGTGATTCGATCCATTGCAGGAGTGTACTCATCTCAAATGAGTGGTAATATGAAATTTAAAGAAGTCCAAAAGCAGGCAGATAAATTTGAGAGTTTAGAAGGTCGGAGACCCCGAATACTCATCGCCAAGATGGGCCAGGATGGTCACGACCGCGGGGCTAAGGTAATTGCCACCTCTTTTGCGGATATGGGATTTGACGTGGACATCGGACCGCTTTTTCAAACTCCAGATGAGGTAGCGAAACAAGCCATCGAAAACGATGTACATTTTGTAGGTGTCAGTTCTTTGGCTGGCGGACACAAGACCTTGGTTCCTCAATTGATTGAGGCACTCGAAAAGTTGGGTAGGAAAGATATTATGGTGATTGCAGGTGGGGTGATTCCCAAAAAGGATTACGACTTCTTGTTTGAAGCAGGTGTGATTGCTGTATTTGGCCCTGGGACAAAAATTCCAGAAGCAGCCCATGAAGTGTTAGAAGTATTGATCAAAAAGTACAGTTGATGTTCGGAGGATTAAAAGGAAAGCTCGAAAAAGCAAAGCTTAAGGCAGAAGCAGCTAAAGCTAAGTTGAACACCATCGAGGTTCAAGGAACCTCCGGCGGCGTCTTGGTGAGAGTAACTGGAAATCGAGAAGTTCGGGCAGTAACGATTCCCGAAGGAATGGAACGGGAAGAATTGCAAAATCACCTGATTACCGCCATGAACAATGCTCTCCAAGCAGCCAATTCGGTGAATGAGGCGGAGATGGCGGCGGTGGCTCGAGAAACCATGCCCAACATTCCTGGGATGGGCAATCTGTTTGGTAAGCAATGATGGAAATACTGACAAATCCAGAAACCTGGATTGCATTCTTAACGCTTACGTTCTTAGAAATAGTTCTTGGCGTTGACAACATCATATTTGTCTCCATAGTCACGAATAAACTTCCAGAAGATAAGCAAGGACGTGCAAGAAGTATTGGTCTTTCTATGGCCCTCATCATGAGGATTGCCTTGTTGATCGGGCTTTCATGGCTCATCCAAGTATTTCAAGAACCCTTGCTCACGCTCTTTGATTTTGAAATTTCCGGGCGTGATATCATCCTTTTTTTTGGAGGCCTTTTCCTCTTGGCAAAAAGCACCACTGAGATCAGTCATAAGATGGAGCCAGATATGCATCCCGACGACCGGCCAAAACGTAAAGCGGTTACTGTTACTTCTGTAATCGTCCAAGTATTGATTATGGATGTGATTTTCTCTTTCGATTCCATCCTTACCGCCATTGGGCTATCTGATCAGCTGCCCGTAATGATTGGTGCTGTCGTTGTTTCGGTAATCGTCATGTTGGTTTCAAGTGGCCCAATCAGCAGGTTCATTTCGAAACATCCATCTCTAGAGATTTTGGCCCTTTCATTCTTAATTCTCATCGGCTTCATGCTCGTGGTGGATGCCTTGCACACCGAGGTTCCAAAAGGGTACATCTACTTTGCGGTATTCTTCTCACTGGGAGTTGAGTTGGTCAACATCCGAGCAGCTAAGAATCGAAGGGCAAAACGCGAGCGAGGTGAGTGAGTTAATAATTGTTGCCCTTGTAGCGCTCCTTGCATCGCTGCTCACATTTTACTCAGGCTTTGGTCTAGGCACTCTGCTCACTCCTGTTTTTGTTTTGTTTTTACCACTTGAGTTGGCCATTCTCTCAACTGCTATCGTTCACCTTCTCAACAACCTGTTTAAGGCTGGTTTGATGTACAAACATCTAAGCTTGAATGTTTTGTTCTGGTTCGGTCTTCCCGCCTTTCTTTTGGCCTTTGTTGGAGCGGTTGCTTTGGGTGAGTTGGGTTCCTTGGATTTTGTTAAAAGTTACGAAGTGGCTAGTATGCACCTTGAGCTGAATCCGCTCAAAATGATTGTAGGATTTTTGATTTTGCTTTTTGCATTGTGGGAATTGTTTCCCCAATTTTCAGTTCGATCGGAAAAGAAATGTGTACTGGCTCTGGGCGGAGGTCTAAGCGGCTTTTTAGGGGGCCTCTCAGGCCATCAAGGAGCTTTGCGTTCTGCTTTCCTTATCAAGCTGGGCTTGAGTAAAGAGGTGTTTATCGCTACAGGTATTTTTATTGCAGTCTTGGTAGACTTAGGAAGAATCCCCATGTACTTCGCATATGAATTAGATGCCATCGGCTTAAACTTCAGCCTTATTTTAAGCGCCCTTATATCCGCCTTTATTGGAGCTATTTTAGGAAAGCGCTTGCTTTCAAAAATGAAGTTGAAGTGGATTCAAATCATGGTCGGAACCTTTATGGCGCTCATTGGTCTTTTGCTCATCTTTGGGCTGATTTAAGTGCATGAAGAAGTATTATGAAGAAGTAGGTGAATACTACGACGACGATGCTTCGGAGTTCGAGGAGCGGTATTGGAACAATTTCACCCTTCAGAGAACCCGGATGCACTTTCGGGCAGAAGTGAAGGCCGAGAATTACGAGAACATCTTAGAAATTGGCACTGGTCCAGGATTAGATGCTTCCCATTTTGCGCAATGGCGTTCAAGCAGTCAAGTTTTTGGTTTCGACGTGTCTAAAGAAATGGTCGTCCTGACTGCCGAGAAGGCAAAATCGAAAGGCCTAGAAAATGTACATGTTGCCCAAGGTGCGGTAGAAGATCTTGACCAGATGTTTCCGGGTGAAACCTTCGATTGTATTTATGTCTTTTTTGGCGGGCTTAATACTGTGGAAGATTTGGACGAATGTGTTCAAATTCTTCAGTCGAAATTGCGACCGGATGGACGTTTCGTTTTTACGGCTATCAACCGATACTTCATGGTGGGATTTTTCTTCGATCTACTTCGAGGAAAGTTTAGAAAGGCCTTCGGGAGAATCAACGATTCCTGGGGCGGCTACTCCCTTGATCGACAATTGCAGAGCATTGCCTATTCGCCATCTCGTGTTTATCGGGCTTGTTCAGGAATGAAGCTCGAAAAGAAAGAAGGTTTCTCCATCCTTCATCCAGCGTGGTTTCACGATCATTTGAGGAAGAAGCTGGGATGGTTTGCCAATCTACTTTGGCGCTTGGATCGGATTTTAAATAAGACTTCGTTTTGGTCCTTGGGAGAACTAAATATGTACGTTTTTAGGAAGTAGAACTGCTTCCAGAATATCATGAACTTCTTGATAGTTGAGAGCGCAGCCACTTTTCACTTCTGGATACTTTGTGCTTAAACGAATGGAAGAGCTCAATGCGTTTGCCGATGCAGCCTCCAATGCATCCAAAGCTTGAACCTTGATCGGGAGATCAAGGGCTTCGGAGAGTTGGTTTAAAAATGTTCGCGCTGTGATGGCCTCCGGTCCGTAGATGTTATACGCTCTTCCATATTCTGCATTTTCCGAGTAGTGTCGGATCATTGCCGCACAGTCTGAAACATGGATGAGGTTCATCCATTCGTCTCCAGTTCCATATTGTGGAATAATCGATTTTTCGCTCGCAAGTTGGAGGTAAAAATGTTTGAACCAGGATGCCGCTCCTACAATCCATGGAGGGTGAACCATCATAACTTTTTTGGTGCTCAGCGCCTCGATGAAAGCTTGTTCTGCAACTGAATACTCTTCAGCATATGCAACAGGATTATAGGCTGTATTTTCATCCACCAATTCATCATCGTGGTTTCCGTACATGAGTGAGCCAGATACATACAGCCAATTGCAATCCGGGAAATGCTCAGCACCTGCCTTTAGAAGTCTAAGATTTGCTTTTCGGCCTTTCTCGGCACTTTTTTTACGACCAGATTTTCCTTTCCCGGCCATACGAGCCAAATGGAATATGAGGTTAGGTGGGTCGTGCTTGAGCGATGAGAGCTCAAAGCTTTCGAGTTGACCAGGAATGAGGTTGCAATCTTCAAAAGCGCGATATGGTGCGGATTTGTTCACCAATACCGATACTCGATATTGTTTTGAATCTAAAAGGTTTTGGACCAAGGCTGAGCCAATAAAGCCGGTTCCTCCTAATACTAAAACGTGTTTTCTAAGCGACATGCAATGTGTTCTCCTCAGCCATGAATTTAGAAATTCTTAGGTCCAGTTCAGAGAGCACCGCTTCTTGGAAGTTGCTTGGGTGATGTTTGGAGACATTCTTTTTGGACCGCAAGGCCAGTTCAAATTCTTCATCAGACATATGACTAAACTTTTTTCTCCAGCGTTTTAGGGTTATTTTAAAGAAGTAGTCGTCCAGAGATTCACCAAGAGAGCTGCTCAGCCAGTCTTCAAGCAGGTTCTTTATACGTGAATGTTTTTCTAGAATTTCAACTTCCAATTCACGCTTGAAATTTGGAAGGAATTCCTTGAACCATGAATTCCGTTCCATAAACTGATCGCATACTGCCTTGTTGTAAACCGGAATCAAGTGGGCAACTTCCATTGCAGTAAACTGATTTTTGTCTGGAATCTCCATCTCATCTTCGGTGACGAAGTAGTTGATACAGAAGAATTTCCTTGAATTGAGCAGGAATACCTTCTTGAATAAAATGAGGAGCGTTCGATTTAGCCACAAACGATCTTTAGCGGTCACAATGAAGTAGTCTACATCCCCCTTTTTACCCACGGCTCCTTTAGAAAGTGACCCTGACACAAAGACTGCCCTTGTAAATGGAAAGGCGCTTATGATGCGGACAAACAAAGGCACACGCTTCATATAGCGCTGCGCACGTTGTTCGTTCAAAATGCGATCAGAAACGAGTGCTGGCTCATTCCGAAGAGTGAAATATTGATCCGATTGAAAAACGATTCCCTTTTCTACCAAGGATGTCAAGACAGGTTCTGGCTCAAAGTTTTCTTCTTGAAACAAGGAACGCTCAATCTCCTTGATGGTAAGTGGATAATTGAAGATGTCAAAATAGGACATGGTTTTGAGCACCATCAGTTCCTCCCGGTTTGGGTCAAGGCTGTAGTTCAAACGACGTTGTGCAAGTAGATTGGTCAATTTGCTTTTGTAATCCTCGGATTTAGGCTTGATAAAGATGACTACAAAGGTTCGAAAAAGGATGAGAATATTGAAATATAAACTTCGTCTCTTCACATAGGTCAAGTCAAGACTTATCCATCTTCTGAGCATATAGTCAGAAGTGATTTCGCCTCTTAATCCATTGACTTGAGCCCAGCCTGTAAGTCCTGGCTTTACACTCAGTCGCTCGTTAAAATTTGGAATTTTTGAACTGTAGAGTTTTGAATGATAAAGCATGAAGGGCCGCGGGCCTACCAAACTCATTTGACCTTTAAGGATGTTGAACAATTGTGGGATTTCATCCAGACTGCTGGAACGAAGAAAAGTACCAACTTTTGTAATGCGCGGGTCTTTCGAAGTTGCCTGCAAAATGTGGGAGACTTTATTCGGGCGCATGGTCCTGAACTTCATCAATTCGAATGGCTTTCCATCAAGTCCTGTTCGCTCTTGGCGAAAGAATATCGGACCCTTACTGGTGAGTTTTACAGCCAAGGAAATTAGCAAGCCAAGCCATGAGTACACGAATACAAAGAGCCCTAGGGAAACACTGATGTCGAGTACTCGAACAGCAAAATCTGAATATGGGTTTCGAGCCCGCGCGATTTTTTGTGCCTTGGTGGTTTTCATGGTTGATAGTGCAGACGCAAATAAAAGGTTGAAGGTTTGTTTTTAATGTCCCTTTCCGTTCAGCGCGCAAATCTAACCGCCGAACTTCATGTTTGCATTCCTGAGACGGACTTTTTTTGAACGGATGCCCTCAAAATCAAAATAATTGAACAAAAGAGACTTAGGCCTTTTTGCCGTTCGAAAACAGACTCCGACATCATGAGCCAAGCGAACAATATGGCAAAGCCTAAAAGGAGTATATCACTTGCGTTATATGCTCGTTGAACCAGCAAGATAAAAATGAGGAATAGGCTGAGAATTCCCAAAATTCCAGACTTAAGTGCGGATTCGACCCACTGGTTGTGGGTGTTGGTTTTTCTATATCCTATATCACCCAAATTTGGATTCCCCAAATAGATTCTATAATCTTCGTACTTCTTGACAAGAAGAGCCTGACTATCGCCCGGACCAACGCCCATGAACCAAGCTTCTTCATCATTCAAGATTTCGAAGGCAAACCGCCAGAAGGTGAGACGCATATTTAGACCATCGAAATCGCTGTTGTATTGAAACTCAGTTTGCATGACAACTTCTAGCTTAGATTCTAATATGTCTTGAAATCGATTCGCCAAAGGGCTCATCGAGATAGCTATGACGAGAGTGAGTAGTATGGCACTTGTCCCTATAATCTTCAAGGGCCATCGATAGGGTAGAAAACGCAAAGCGCCAAAAACCGCGAAGCCAATTCCGAGGAGAATTAAGGATTTCGAACTCAAAAGGAACAGAGAGAAGCAAAGGAAAAGGATGACTGCATTAAGAAGCTTTCGTGGAAAAGCGAAAAGTGACGCACCAGATATTTTCCAATGGGCAAAGAGTAGAATAGCCCAAAGAGTGAAAAGCGATTGATAGATGGCGGAATTGCCGATTTGATTGGACAGCGCATGGTAAAAGAATACTTCCGAATTCCCATCTTGAAAGTATGATAAGCTGGCTGCTGCCAGGCAATACGCGGAAGAGGCGAGGACTGAAAGTCCAAAAACGAGAAGGGCTTTTTTGCCATTTTGCTGAACGAAGTAGGTTCCGAGAAAGACTGGAAATAAAACCAGCTGAAGTTTCTTGTCCAAGTTGAACCAGGCTAAATCCATGTTCTCCGTGTTGAATAAGCCTAGCGCATTTACCGCAAAAAAGATGATTAAGCTCCATACGATGGCATTCCCTTTAAAGAGCTTTTTCAGATTTACCCATTGTCCACTCAAGAACCAAAAAACTATGAGGACTATAAACACAGAGTTGTTTACCCTCAAATGGAAGGGGAGGCTTGTAAAAAACAGCAGCACTAAGAAGCCATATATTTTAGTCGCTTGAGCTTTCATGGGCCTCCCATTAGCTTGAGGTAGCTTGTATTAACCGAGGGCCAATTGTATAGTTCTGAAATTCGATTCAAGTTGGCCTTTACGAAAGCTGCTTTATTATCTGCGAAACCCTTTGTGTCTAGCTGCAAAATGATATCCTTATCATCGTGAAAGTATAGGGCGTTTTCTTGCAACACTTCTCGATTGAAGGTATTGTCGTGAGCGAACACAAGCGAAGAGCAGCCCATGGCTTCGAGTAAGGAAGGGTTTGTTCCTCCAACCGAGTGCCCGTGAAAATGGAGTCTTGAATGATATCTGAGCGCATTAAGGGCTGCCTTATCATAAACGCCTCCAATCCACTTAACATTCGAAGAGGCGTAGGTCTGCATCATTTTTTTGGCAAAGGCATTTTCCGTCTTTCCAACCATCACCAAACATTCTTCCCGGCCTTGATAAGCCTTTAAAATCGCCTCAATGTTGTTTTCAGGTTCCATTCGCGCCACCACCAAATCGTACTGTTTTGGCAGCGAGTAGTTGTCTAGAAGCTTCTGATCGAACTCGCCAAAAATCTGCGCTCCGTATGGGATGAAGTGTGCCTTTTTTCCAAAGCGTCTTTTGATGTGTTCTTTTATGCCTAGTGCGTCGGCTACCAAAAGCTCACTCGAATTAGCGGCAAGTCCCTCAGCCATTCTCAAAAATCTTTTTACCGGCTTTGAATACTTGGCTCTCTTCCATTCAAGTCCGTCCATATTGGTGATCAGCTTCGCTTTTCTCGGCATAAGGAAAGACCAAATGGAGGAGGAGGTATAACCCAGCTG
>CAXAIH010000030.1:0-13231 GCA_963968755.1 uncultured Flavobacteriales bacterium | reverse complement strand
ACGAATTTCTAAAATCAAGAACCTGGAAGATGATATTGCCTTGAGCTTATCAGCTTTGGGAATTCGAATTATTGCACCAATTCCTGGAAAAGGAACCATTGGTATTTAGGTTCCGAATCTGAACCCCGACACCGTGAGCATGCGTACGGTAATTGCTTCAGATAGATTTCAGAAAACAGACATGGCTTTACCGGTAGCCCTTGGTAAAACCATTCAAAATGAAACCTTCATTGCTGATTTAGCAAAAATGCCTCACCTCCTTATGGCAGGTGCCACAGGTCAGGGTAAGTCGGTTGGACTAAATGCCATTCTCGTTTCCCTGCTTTACAAGAAACACCCCTCGCAGGTCAAGTTCGTGCTTGTTGACCCTAAGAAGGTTGAACTCACACTCTTCAACAAAATTGAGCGCCATTACTTGGCTAAACTTCCTGGAGATGAGGAGGCGATTATTACAGACACCAAAAAGGTTGTTCACACACTAAACTCCCTTTGCATTGAAATGGATCAGCGCTACGAATTGCTGAAAAATGCGCAGGCGAGAAACATTGTAGAGTACAATGCTAAATTCAAAAAGCGAAAACTCAATCCACAGAACGGACATAAATACCTGCCATACATTGTTCTGGTCGTAGATGAATTCGCCGACCTTATTATGACCGCCGGAAAAGAAGTTGAAACTCCTATTGCTCGTTTGGCGCAGTTGGCCCGGGCCATTGGAATCCACCTCATCATCGCCACCCAGCGTCCTTCTGTCAATATTATCACAGGTATCATCAAGGCAAATTTCCCATCGCGTATTGCTTTCCGGGTAACAGCTAAAATTGATTCAAGAACGATTCTTGACGCCAGCGGCGCGGACCAATTGATTGGCCGTGGCGATATGTTGGTCTCTCTTGGAAGTGATGTTATTCGCCTTCAGTGTGCCTTTGTGGATACGCCTGAGGTGGAGAAAATTGTTGACTTTATTGGCGAGCAGCGGGCCTTTCCAGAGGCATTCCAACTTCCCGAATACGTTGATGAGTCGGCGGATGGACCAGGCAGTATAGCAGATATGGATCGGGATGCACTCTTTGAAGATGCTGCACGTATTGTGGTGATTCACCAACAAGGAAGCGCATCGCTCCTACAACGAAAATTAAAACTTGGCTACAACCGAGCCGGACGAATCGTAGACCAGCTAGAAGCGGCTGGAATTATTGGCCCTTTTGAAGGCAGTAAGGCTCGTCAGGTATTACTTCCAGATGAATTAAGTTTGGAACATCTTTTGGATAGCCTTTCAGAAGAAAGCAAAGATTAGATTTATGAAGACATTTTTTAGCCTAGCTCTTGCAACTGTATTGAGCTTCGTGAGTATCGGACAAACGAGTTCTGATGACCTTACCCCCCAAGACCCAAAAGCGAAAGCCGTCCTCGATAAGCTTTCGGCAAAAACAAAAGCCCTCAAAAGTCTTTCTGCCGATTTTGAATATCGCCTTGAAAACCAAGCTGCCGGAATTGATGAAACGCAATCTGGAAACATTCTGGTAAAAGGAAAGAGGTATAAATTGAAGCTAGCTGGACAGGAAGTAATCTGTAACGGCACCACTGTTTGGACCTATCTACCAGACGATGAGGAAGTTCAAATCAGCAATCAAGACGAGGACGAAGAAGGCTCTTTCAGCCCATCCAAAATCTTCAATATCTACGAGACTGGGTTTAAGTTTAAGTACGACAAGGAGCAAAACATCGGAAACGATGTGGTCCATACCATCTACTTATATCCAATGCAACCCGGAGAGAAGAATTTCCACACCATCATCTTGAATGTGGTAAAGGCGAGCAGTCGAGTACATTCCATGATTGTAAAGGCAAAAGATGGAAACCTCTACACCTATACCTTACAGAACTACGCACCTGATAAAGATATCAGCGATGCCACTTTTGAGTTCAAGACCCCAGAAGGTGTAGACGAGATTGACTTGCGATAATTGTTCGACCTAGCCGGTCCAAAATAACTCCGATTTGAAAAGCCGAATTTCAAGCCTACACTTCGAAGTGCTTCTTGTCTTGAGCCTTTTCACATATGTTGTTTTCGAGCATTCACGCTCTCATTTACCCACGATGAAAGTCTGAGTTTCACCATCGTAAACGGAAGCCCCGATTGGATTCTTTCCGCGAACAATCATTTACTAAATACCTTTCTAATGACCATCACAGCTAGTCTTTTTGGCTACACTGAGTTTGCGCTGCGATTACCAAATGTCCTAGCATTCTTCTTATATGCTTGGTTCTGTCTAAAGATTTTAGGACTTTCAAAAAGCTCCTTCATCAAACTCGTTAGTGTAGCAATCTGTTTACTCAATCCCTATCTCATCGAATTCTTCTCCTTAGCCCGCGGCTATGCTTTCGATTGCCCTAATGACAGGAGGTCTTTACTACTTCTTGAACGAGGAGTCAAAGGAGAGTTGGACACCATTGGGTTATTTGAAGATTGTGATTTTCGCTTTGCTTGACATGCTCGCCAGTTTCAGCATAATCAATGTTGCGATTTCGATCCTTGGCTTTTGTTTGATCAAATGTCTTTGGGACTTTCGGGCAAAGTCACTAAGAGCAACCGAAGTGCTCGCTATTGGCTTTGTATTTCTAATCGCTTCCATTGTCTTGGGCTTCGCTGTAAATAGATTAATGGAGCTTAAAAGCTTAGGGGAACTCTATTATGGCATCGAAAGCTTCCGGGGAAGTGTGCATTCTTTGGTGCGTGCCTCGAATGGTTTCTCCCAAGGTGTTAGCCTCTTCTCTCATGGCATGAAATGGTTGATCTTACTCTCCATACTGCTCATGGCTATTTGGCTCATTCTCAGAAGAGACTTGGGTTCTATTTTCGGGCCTCATTGCAATCAACTCAATCCTCGTTCTTGGGTTGTTTGTATACATATTGGTTGTTTGAAGCGAAATTTCCTGTCGGCAGAACTGGACTCTGCTACATTCCTATATACAGCTTAAGCCTGTCGTATTTCATTCATCAACTAAACACTGATCACCTTCGCGGAAGCTTAATCACAAATTCGCTCGCTTTTACCATTGGTCTGTTTGTGATCTCATCTTTCCTTTATAGAGCTAATATGAGCAATAGCAGCGATTGGAATTACGACAGACACACGAAGGCAGCTACAGAAGCTCTTGCCTTGCAAACAGACGGGAATAGTTTTGAGGCTTCTCTTAGCCGCAGCTGGCTGTTCAATCCGAGTTTGAATTACTATATCACAACGCGAGGATTGAAGCTTGAAAAGACCAACAAGGGGGGAATTAAACCGGACTCTGATTTTATTTATGCGCTCAGCACGGATACTATTCCAGACGGCTACGAAATCCTTGAGGATTGTGGTGACCGGACAAGCCTAGGGCTCCGAAGAGAGAAGTTAGCGAGAGACTAAGTGACTTATAGGTCTAGTGTGATTTGATTTCCAGCGGAGAAAGACTCTTGTTCCGAATCCGCTTCATTAAAAGCTTTAGGCTTCTTCTCCACAGGCTTCTCAACCTCCTGTTCAACAGGCTTCGAATCAGGTAAAGATTCGGGTTTCGGCTCTGATTTTTTAGAGGCCTTCGGACTTACCTCCTCTTTCTTTTCTTCGACCTTTTTATCGACTTTCACCTCTGGCTTGGACGCTGGAGCCTTGCTTGGCTTCTCAACTTTCTCAACCTCAGGCACAAGCTCTGCCGCTGGCTCCTTAGGAGCTTCAGCCTTTTTGGGCTTCGCTTTTTCGATCGGCCTCTTCTTCTGCTCCGATGTTACTTCCTCATGAATGGGCTCGTCTTTCTTTTCCTCGACCTCTGCGGGTTCCGACTCAATCAAATCAATTGTTTTGACCTTGTAGGTCGTAAGTCGATTCCCTAATGCCTTCATTCCTTTTACAGAAATGAAATTATTGACTTCGATCTCCTCATCTGGCCGATCGTTGCTGCGCTTGTCGAACTTCAGAATAAGCTTTGGAGCTGGGTCAGATGTCCACAACTCCATATGCGAATTCTCGTGCTCACTGATCAGGCTCTGCTTCTTCTCTGTTGGCTCGAGGTGGAATCGCTTCAAGTTGAATTGTTCCTTATCACCATCCCAACACACCATAGTATACTCACGCGCAGGATCAAATTTCTCAATCATCACAAAGTCTTCATCGAAACGAGTGGATAGTGAAAATGGCGATAAGCGATAACTACCATCTGGATGCGCCGTCACAATTTTATCCTCCCCGCTGAATGGCCCAAGCAACTCACCACGTCCATCACCATTCAGACGCATGACGGTATCGTCGAACCAAATTTTACGTGCCGCAAGTGTACTCACACCACTCTCTTTCAACTCTATTTTCTGAACGGTGTGCTTCGAGAGAATATTCCCTTTCACACCGCGACTTTTGATGTCCAATTCCGCGAAATCGAAATCGAACTTTAGGTTTTTCAGTTTGGGCTTGTGACGTAAGATAACGCGGATGACCTCTGCTTCCCCGTTTGGATTCGCCGTGAGGTAGGTGATTTTACCTTTCGGGTTATTCCCAACCAAGGAGTATTCTTTGTCTCGCGTAACTCCAGTAACAGAGAAGCGCTTCACCATAGAACGTCCGCCAGGGCTTTCCTGATAAATGAGATTGTAGACCGTACGCTCGTCGCCCTTTTTCCAAATATTGACGTAGAGAATATCTTTCCCAACAAAGTTTTTGTCGGCGATGCGGGTCACGATGAGCACTCCGTCACGTCGGATTACGATGACATCATCCAAGTCGGAGCAATTGATAACAAACTCGCCTTCTCCCCGCTTCATTCCGTGACCAATAAAACCCTCTTTGAAATCTGCGTAGAGTTTGACATTAGCAGAGGCCACTTTCGCTCGCTCAATGATCTCAAACGACTTGATCTCAGTTTTACGCTCGCGACCTTCCCCGTAATTCTTCTTGAGGTTTTTGAAATAGGCAATGGCGAATTTCACCAGATTGTCAAGGTGATGTTTTACCTCTTCAATTTGCTCTTCCAACTTAGCGATGAACTCATCTGCCTTCAGGCTGTCGAACTTGGAAATTCGCTTGATTTTAATCTCGGTCAAGCGAGCCACATCTTCATCTGTAACCTCACGAAGAAGGTGTTTGATGTGTGGCTTTAAGCCTTTGTGGATGTTGGCTATTATTTCTTCCCATGTCTCCGCTTCCTCAATATCGCGGTAGATGCGTTTCTCGATAAAAATCTTTTCGAGAGAAGCAAAATGCCACTGCTCCTCCAACTCAGACTTCCGAATTTCAAGCTCCATCTGGAGCAAGTCCTTTGTTCTATCTGTGCTTCGTCTTAGAATTTCATGAACGGATAGAAACTGAGGCTTGTCGTTCTCAATAACTACTGCATTGGGAGAGAGTGATATCTCGCAATTGGTAAATGCATAGAGAGCATCGATCGTTTTATCCGGAGAAATTCCCGTAGCTAACTGAATGTTGATTTCAACAAATTCTGCTGTGTTGTCCTCAATCTTCTTGATCTTGATCTTGCCTTTGTCGTTGGCCTTGATGATGGAATCGATCAGGGATGTTGTATTCACCCCAAAAGGCACGTCGGTGATGCAGAGGTTGTTCTTGTCCACCATCTGGATTTTCGCACGAACGCGAATCTTCCCACCACGCTGACCTTCATTGTAATTGGACACATCCACCATTCCACCGGTAGGGAAGTCTGGGTAGATTTTAAAGCCTTTGCCTTGAAGATGTTTGATGGAAGCATCGATGAGCTCCAAAAAGTTGTGCGGAAGCATCTTACATGACAAGCCAACTGCAATTCCGTCGACACCTTGCGCAAGCAACAATGGGAATTTCACCGGCAGGGTAACCGGCTCTTTGTTCCGTCCATCGTAAGAGGATTGCCAATCCGTTGTTTTCTTATTGAAGACAACTTCCAAAGCAAATTTGGTGAGTCGTGCTTCAATGTATCGAGATGCCGCCGCACGGTCACCTGTGAAGATGTTTCCCCAGTTTCCCTGAGGATCAATCAGAATTTCTTTCTGTCCGATGGCTACCATGGCATCGGCAATCGAAGCATCCCCGTGCGGGTGATACTTCATGGTGTTCCCTACAACATTAGCAACCTTGCTGTAGCGCCCGTCATCCAGTTCTTTTAAGGAATGAAGTATTCTTCGTTGAACTGGCTTGAGTCCATCGTTGATGTGTGGAACTGCGCGTTCAAGGATTACGTAGGAGGCATAATCGAGGAACCAATCCTCGTACATACCTGAGACCTTAACCACATGCTGAAGGTCCTGTTCCCCTGCATCACCGGAGTCGAACTCTTCATCCCGTTCTTCAATATCGTCTTTCTCGTCGGCCAAATTATGCTGCTTCGTCCTCTTCTATCAGGTCCTTTTCCACCTTGAGGTTGTTGATGATAAACTGCTGACGATCTGGAGTGTTTTTCCCCATATAGAATTCAAGCATTTTGTGAATGGGTGAATCCTTTCCCACCAGTACAGGACTCAAGCGTATATCTGCGCCGATGAAGTGCTTAAACTCATCGGGAGAAATCTCACCCAATCCCTTAAAGCGGGTAATTTCTGGATTCCTTCCTAGAGCATTCATGGCATCCTGCTTCTCTTCGTCTGAATAGCAGTAGCGCGTTTCTTTTTTGTTTCGAACACGGAAAAGCGGAGTTTCTAGGACATAGAGATGGCCGTTTTTCACCAAGTCGGGAAAGAACTGCAGGAAGAAGGTGATGAGCAACAAGCGAATGTGCATACCATCGACATCGGCATCCGTTGCCAACACAATGTTGTTGTAGCGCAAATCGTCAAGACCGTCTTCAATGTTCAAGGCCGCTTGAAGGAGGTTAAACTCCTCATTCTCGTAAACGATCTTCTTGGTGAGTCCAAAGGAATTTAATGGCTTCCCCTTTAGGCTAAACACCGCCTGAGTATTCACATCGCGTGCTTTGGTGATAGAACCAGATGCAGAATCACCCTCGGTAATAAAAAGGGTTGAAGCCAACTTTCGCTCATCGTCTTTCGGCATGTTCAAATGCATGCGACAATCACGTAGTTTCTTGTTGTGAAGGCTTACTTCTTTAGCGCGCTTTCGAGCTAGTTTCTTGATTCCAGAAAGCTCTTTACGCTCTTTTTCTGCACGCAAAATCTTCTTCTGAAGCGCCTCGGCTACTTCAGGGTTTCGATGCAAGTAATCGTCGAGTGCCTTCGACATGAAGTCGTTAACAAAGGCACGCATGGATGCACCGCCTGGCTCTACTTCGCTGGAGCCGAGTTTGGTTTTGGTCTGCGACTCAAAAACAGGCTCCATCACTTTCACTGAAACTGCGGCGATGATTCCACCTCGAATGTCTACGGCCTCGTAATTCTTGCCATAGAAATCCCGTATAGAGCGGACGTATGCTTCTCGGAAAGCACCTTGGTGTGTTCCACCCTGGGTAGTATGCTGGCCGTTTACAAAAGAGTAATATTCCTCCCCGTATGCGTTTGTATGCGAAATCGCCACTTCAATATCTTCTCCAAGAAGATGGATGATTGGATAGACGGGTTCTTCAGAGATGTACTGATCGAGAAGGTCGTGCAGACCTTTTTCCGAATAGAACTCTTGATTGTTGAAGTTGATTTTTAAGCCCGTATTGAGAAAAGCATAGTTCCACAACATGCGCTCGATGTACTCCTCACGGTATTTGAAGTTCTTGAAGATGGTCTCATCCGGGGTGAAGGTGATTCGTGTTCCTTTCCGAACACTGGACTCTTCAATTGGAAAATCTTCTTGAATGATGCCACGCTCAAATTCGGCTCGTTTCAGCTTCCCATCTCGGATGGATTCTACCCGAAACAACACCGATAGGGCGTTCACTGCTTTGGAACCAACTCCGTTCAGACCAACAGATTTCTTAAATGCTTTGGAGTCGTACTTACCCCCAGTATTCATCTTGCTGACAACGTCGACAACTTTCCCCAATGGAATACCTCGACCATAGTCGCGGATTTTTACCGTCTTATCCTTGATAGAGATATCGATGGTTTTCCCATTTCCCATCACAAACTCATCGATGCAATTGTCGATGATTTCCTTGAGAAGAATATAGATGCCATCGTCGGCAGCGGAGCCGTCGCCGAGCTTACCGATGTACATACCTGGGCGGAGCCGCACATGTTCGTGCCACTCAAGGGAGCGGATATTCGATTCGTCGTATGTTACCTCAGCCATAGTCTACTTGGCCTCTAAAATAGCGGTACTAAGGCTGCTTCGCGCCAAAACTTACACGAGCTTTTCCACAGAGATATCAACTATGAAATGGAGTGGAAGAGTGGAAAATTAATCGTTCAGAATTGACAATCAACATTTGGTCATCAATTATTTCCCAATCCCTGGCCCTTATCCCACATCTTCAAAAGTTCTTATTGAGGTGAGACTGCTTTATTCAGCCGCCGCAACCAGCTGCTCTGGCGAAGGAGGCTCCTCCATGCTCCATGATCCATGCTCCATGCTCCAAAGTCTAGAACTCCTTATTCAAATGAATCACCATGGTTTTCGTCTCACCATTGACAATCTTTTTCCCTGAGAGGTGGTATTGATACAAACCTTCGACAATGTCGTAGGCTTCAGCAAGTCCATCTTGAGAAATCACTTTTTCACGGATTAAGTCGCCGCTCGGACTGAGTTCAAATACATAAACTGCAGAATGCTCACTGAAGCTTTCAGAGCGAGCCACGAAGAGGTAGTTGCCTGCTTCCGACTCCAAAACTGCTTCACAACCATCGTGCTCGTCGCCGCCAATCCATTTTTCCCAAATCAGGTTTCCCTCTAAATCGAGCTTGATGCAGTGTGCATCGTGGTCGGAATCAAATTGGGCTGAATGACCAGCAATCAACAAATTTCCGTCGGTTGTTGCTATGATGTTTTGTGGTTCTTCATATGCCGACGAACCGTAGGTTTTTGCCCATTGCAGTTCATCATTGGTATACTTCAATAGATAATGATCTCGATCACCGCTTCCTATGCTGTAGGTGTAACCAAGAACGTATAGATCCGATCCGATGGCGAGAAGATCAACTGCACTTTCGGTGCCCGAACCTCCTACATAATCCTCCATAAGTTCCTCCCCGTTCGCACCAACTCTCTTCAGGTACAACTGCTTCAACTCAGCAAATTCTTGACTCCAACCAGCGGCGTAGAAACCATCATCGGTGGGAAGAACCGCATTAAATTGCGCATCTCCTTCTCCAGAAAAGAACTCTTTTTTACTATCGAAAGAAGTCTTCTCAATTCGGTACACAAAACCATAGAAGGCATCCACTCTATACTGCTCTCCACCTGCTAAGTACCAGTATTGATTGCCCTCAGCGATGTCCTGAAATTCTTCATCACTTTCAGAGTCTATGCTCTCCTTCCAGCGGAGGTCATTAGAAAAATCGTACTTGAAAATGTAGTTCTGAACCGCTCCACTCTCTCCCAACTTAGCTGATCCGCCAAGCACCAAGCTGTTGTCGCTGAAAAGCAATCCACGCGATTCACTTTGCCCGAGCTCCTCGATGCATTCCAAACAATAGGATTCCGTGTCGCCACAATTGGTGAGTGGCTCAACTTCTTCTTTGCAGGAAGTAAGGCCTAACATCAGAAGAAGTGGAAGGACAAAAAATTTCATTAAAGCAGAACGGCAGACCGCCTAGATTAGTTCATTCGAACCTTACACATTAAACCTAAAGTGCATCACATCTCCATCTTGCACTTCATACTCCTTACCTTCTACTTTCAGCTTGCCAGCTTCTTTCACGGCGTTTTCTGAACCCAGTGAAACGTAGTCGTCGTATGCAATCACCTCTGCTCGGATGAAACCTTTCTCAAAATCAGTATGAATAACACCTGCTGCTTGGGGAGCCGTATTTCCTGCATTGATGGTCCAAGCGCGTACCTCTTTCTGACCAGCTGTAAAATACGTTCTCAGGTTCAAGAGGTTGTAAGCTTTGCGAATAAGTCGGTTCACTCCTGGCTCCTCCAATCCGAGTTCTCCCAAGAACATTTCTCGCTCTTCTGGATCCGTTAGTTCGGTAATCTCTGATTCAATGGCAGTACCAACCACGATTACCTCCGCATTCTCGGTAGCAAACATTTCTTTAACTCGTTCAACGTGTTTGTTTCCATCCTTTACAGAACCTTCATCTACATTACAGACATAAAGAATTGGTTTGTTGGTCAATAAAAAGAGGTTTTCTCCGGTCTCACGGTTTTTCTCTTCAAGTTGAACGGTTCGAGCGGCCTTGCCGGCCTCGAGCGTTTCTTTGTAGGTTTTCAAAAGCTTGAATTCCTTAGCCGCCTCCTTATCCCCAATCTTTACTTGGCGCTGAATTTTGTCGATGGCTTTATCCACCGTTTCAAGATCCTTGATTTGAAGTTCGTAGTCAATCACTTCCTTGTCGCGAATTGGATCTACGGAACCATCTACGTGAACGATGTTATCGTCGTCAAAACAACGCAATACGTGCAAAATCGCGTGGCACTCGCGGATGTTTCCAAGAAATTGATTTCCCAATCCTTCTCCCTGAGATGCACCCTTCACCAATCCGGCAATATCAACAATCTCTACCGTTGCAGCTTGTACTTTCTGCGGATTTACGAGTTCCGAAAGCTTATTTAAGCGCTCGTCGGGAACATTAATAACTCCCACATTTGGTTCAATCGTGCAGAAAGGAAAATTTGCCGACTGCGCCTTGGCGTTCGATAAGCAATTGAAGAGGGTGGATTTTCCAACATTTGGAAGTCCAACGATGCCACATTTCAGGGCCATAATGAATGCGTTTAATGAGCCGCGAAAATAAGAGATAATGCGGGATTCAAAAGTTTTCAAAGTTTTCAACACGAACAAGTTCTCCGGACTCAAAAAATTTAATTTCGTTAATGAAACTAAAGCCCCTATCCATGGCGGAAATCCAAGAAATGAAGGCTATCTGTAGCCAAGTAAGAAGAGACATTGTACGAATGGTTCACCGAGTGCAATCTGGTCACCCAGGTGGCTCCTTAGGAGCGGTTGAATATTTCGTAGCACTCTACTTCGAAATTATGAAACACGACGCCAAGAACTTCAGCATGGAAGGCAAGAATGAAGACCTCTTCTTTCTTTCCAACGGACACATCTCCCCTGTTTGGTACTCAACACTTTCTTTCGCCGGTTACTTTGAAAGGGATGAACTCAACACCTTCCGTCATTTAAACTCGCGCCTTCAAGGACATCCCGCCACTGAGGAAGGACTACCAGGCATTCGTATTGCATCTGGTTCACTAGGACAAGGAATGAGCGTTGCGATTGGTGCAGCAATGTCGAAAAAACTCAATGGTGATGACCGAACCGTATACAGCCTTCACGGAGATGGTGAAATGCAAGAAGGTCAGATTTGGGAAGCCGCGATGGCAGCAGCTTTTCACAAAGTAGACAACCTCATCTCAACCGTAGACTGCAACAATCGCCAGATCGACGGTGATGTAGATAAAACCATGAACATCGACAACTTGGAAGACAAGTTCAAATCCTTCAATTGGGATGTGATGCGTATGGACGGAAGCAATTTGGAAGATGTTATTTCCACCTTGAAAGAAGCGAAAGCTGAATCCGGACAAGGGAAACCCATGGTCATCCTTATGAAAACGGAAATGGGTCAAGGGGTTGACTTTATGATGGGCTCTCACAAATGGCATGGAATTCCACCAAACGACGAGCAATTGGCGAATGCATTGGGACAATTGGAAGAGACTTACCAAGATTATTAGCACCTGCCTTGGCGAGGTATTTGATTTTGTTTTGAAAAAAGAGGATGATATTTAATCGAATCACATGGGTCCTGTTTCTAGCTTTCTTGACGTTTACGTCGGGACTGAAGGCCCAATACGACACCAAAACTCAAGAACCCAAAACCCGCATTCTTTTCATTTTCGACGCTTCGAACAGCATGAACGGAAAGTGGCAAACGACCAACAAAAACGAAGTTGCACAGCGCTTACTCTCGCAAGCTATGGACAGTCTGCGAGACGAAGAAAACCTCGAATTGGCTCTCCGGGTTTATGGCCATCAGAAGTACTATCGAATGGGCCAAGATTGCAACGACACCAAATTGGAAGTTCCCTTTGGAGCGAACAATTCGGAACGCATCAAAGCCAGACTTAGGAAAATAACCCCGAAAGGAACCACACCAATTGCTATGACCTTAGAAAAGGCTGGTGAGGATTTTACCTTCTGCGCGAATTGTCGGAATATCATCATCATGATTACAGATGGCATTGAAGAATGCGGTGGTGATCCTTGCGCAGTTTCTATGATGCTTCAAGATCAGGGAATCGTTCTTAAGCCTTTCGTAATTGGAATTGGCCTTGACTTAGACTTTCGTGAAAGCTTTGAGTGTATGGGGAATTTCTACGATGCCTCTGATGAAAAGACTTTCAAAAAGGTGTTAGGAGTGGTGATTTCTCAAGCCCTAAATTCTACTACGGCTCAAATCAACCTCATCGATGCCAATGGAAATCCTTCAGAGACCGATGTTGCCGTAACGCTCTACGACCGCAATTCGAAGAAGATTGCAGAAAACTTCATGCACACCATGAACTCCAAAGGTCAGCCGGACACCTTGGTCCTTAACCCTGTTCTTCAATACCAAATGACGGTACATACCATTCCTGAAGTGCAGCTTGACAGTTTTCAATTGATTCCAGGAAAACACAATGTAATTGGCGTTGACGCCCCGCAAGGAACCTTGGAAATCAAATCAGGCGATTACCGCGATCGGGTGAGCTTGCAGGCCATTGTCCGCAGACATGAGGATTCAGCTACACTTTACGTTCAAAGAATTAATGAGAGTGTGAAGTACATTACTGGATTCTATGACATCGAAGTACTCTCCTTGCCTAGAATCTACCTCAACAATGTGGCGATTTCTCAAAGTCACACCACGAATGTTGAAATACCCAAACCAGGTCAACTGACTATTTCTCACAATGGCTATGGCCCGTGCATGATTCAAGTGGACCGTAAAAACAAATTGGAGAAGGTCACAGAACTAAATTCAAAATCTACCAAAGAGACCATCTCTCTTCAACCCGGAAGATACCGGGCACTGTTCCGACCGACTGGAGCAAAAGGAGTAGTCTTCACTCAGGAAAAAGAATTCTTTATTAAATCGGGAGCCTCCACCTCAATCAATTTCTAATATGGCCTATTACGAATACCAAGGAAACAAAGACACTCGCTCCGGCTT
>CAXAIH010000029.1:0-13241 GCA_963968755.1 uncultured Flavobacteriales bacterium | reverse complement strand
ATGCACAGGCCACTGAGCATGGAAGTCGCTTTGACTTGAACTACGTTTTCAGCCGCAGTTGTCCGGAGGGTTTTCAAGAAGGAAGAATCGACGATTTAAAGTTGGATGGCGTGGACAACATCGCTGGCTTTGACGAATACTTTGTTTGCGGTCCTGAAGTTCTCATTCACAGCACCAGCGATTTTCTTCAAAACAAAGGAGTAGAAAAGGCTAAAATCCGATTTGAACTCTTTACCACTCCAGTTACCAAATTTGACGATCAAAAGACTGAGGCCGCTGAGTTCGACGGTACCTCTGAAGTTACTGTCATAATGGACGACGAAGAGATGACCTTTAGTCTGAAAGCTGATGGAAACGTAATTCTTGATGCTGCCATGGACGCCGGTGTAGATGCACCCTTCTCCTGTAAGGGAGCTGTGTGCTGCACCTGCAAAGGAAAAGTTGTTGAAGGGAAAGTCATCATGGATATGAACTACGCTTTGTCTGACGAAGAAGTTGAGGAAGGCTACGTTCTAACATGCCAGGCTCACCCTGACAGCGCTAAAGTTGTTGTGGATTACGATCAAATTTAATGGGGCGACTTGCCTATTTGGTACTTTTTCCTCTCTCGCTTCTACCGCTGAGCATCCTAAATGCTGGCTCTTCTGTATTCGTTTGGATTCTGCGTGTCCCACTTGCTTACCGCAAAGAAGTCATTCAAGACAATCTCGCGAAGTGTTTCCCTGAGATGTCCAGCTCTGAGTTAAAAATATTTGAGCGAGGATTTTATAACTTCTTAGGAAGGATGGCTGCGGAGTTTGTAAAGAATCTCTCCATCTCAAGTTCCAAGGCCAAAGAATTCATTCAAATCAAAAACCCAGAGGTTTTAGAAGAGGCCTTCGCCGAAAATGACCTTGTCTTTTTAATGGTTGGTCATTATGGGAATTGGGAAATCCTAGGCTCTGTGCTGAACCTACACACCGACGCTCAAGTGCAAGCCTTGTATAAACCCCTTCGGAGTAAATCGTCTCAGTGGTTTATTGAGAAGGAGCGTCTTCGACACGGGACCAAAGTGATCCCTTTTAAAACAGCTTATCGAGACCTTCAAAAGTTACAAGGAAAACACCTGATTGAGTTTATCTCGGATCAATCCCCCTTGCCCAAAAACGCCATTTGGAAAACCTTCTTTGGGCGAGATACTGCCGTATTTAAAGGGACCGAAAAGATTGCTTCACGGATGGGTGCCCCGGTCTTTTATGGTCGGGTAGAAGTTGGTGATTTGGGCGAGTATAGCCTGGAATACGTTCCTGTTCGTGAGGCGCCAGATACTTCGACTTGGCCCTTAACCGGAAAAACCGTAGAACTTCTAGAAGAAAACATCCGTCGAGCTCCACAGTATTGGCTCTGGTCGCATCGCAGGTGGAAGTACGGGCCTAACGCTTAATCACCACTTCAACGAAGTAGATCGACTTCGAAGGGATTACAAAATTCTTGGGCTGATTGTAATTTCGTTTTTGAAGGTAAAATTCAGACCGGTCGTAGATGTTTTCATCATCTGTTAAGCGGGAAACGCCCATACTTGACCAGAATTCTTGAGCTGTCAGAATTGTAACGTCAATCCTCCCTTTGCTTCGTCTGTACTTCAACTTTCCTTTGAAGTTGATCATATCCATTCTGAGCGGTGCATTGGTTTTATTCGCAACATAAAAATGAGCCGTTTGTGATTCTGGGGCATAAAAACCAATGAAGCTAACCTGTTTTGTTTTTAAGAGAACTGGAATGTTTGAAGCACCTGTGGCGTTCAGCTTGAATACAATCTGGTTGTGAACCCCTGAATAAAATTGCAATGGATAATATGCGGCACGCTTGTACACCTCTTGACCGTTCACCACCTCACGCTCTACCAGCGCCTTCCGTGTGAAAAGGCTGGAAATAGTGTTTCGTGAATAGCACTTTTCATAGAAGTAGTAGTTGACCAATCCACTGTCGCTCATATTGTACTCCGCAACTCCTTTTATAAAATCATGGACGAAATGCGACTCTAGGTAGGTGTTGTCAATCACTCTTGAAATTCCAGAAAGACCGAAGCTATTGATCCAAATATGCTTTCGACGTTCAAAAGTCTCCTCGAAATCGAGTAAATACTCCTTCAGTTCTTCGTTGTTGAAGTCAATCATCTCATTCATCGCACAGGGGAAGTTCCTTTCCATGTTGAATTTCTTGAAGCACTTCTTGAAATCATGTTCAATGCCTAGGGTCACCGCATCGTAAAAATCCTGCTTCGCAAGCTTGTCGTTCCAACGATTCAAATCAACCAAACCATGACTGGACTGATGTAAATACTTCTTCAAGGGAGCGCCACAAACAGCAACGTCGATTTCTTCATCGAACTCCTTTACAAGTCGTGCAAAACGTTCTGCTTTTTTGAGATAGTCAGCTATTTTGAGCTGATACCGATGTTCCTTGCGGTATAATTCAAAGCCAAGCTCTACCCCTACCACATCAACCTCCAGTGCCTTAAGGATTTTCAAACTCTTGAGCAAGTCTGCGGAATCCCCTTCGAGGAGGTTCGCGACAAAAATCATTTGAATATCCTCCTCAGCTAAAAATTGACCAAGGCGGTTCAGAATCTGATAGTCGGTTTCAAACCTCTTGTATCTGTTGAGGTCGGCCCGAATCACCGAGTCTTTCACATCCAAATCCTCCATCTTGAAACCCAGCCCTGTATCAACAGCCGTGAAATAGTTGGCTACATGACTTTCAGGAAAGCGAACAACCTGAGGGTTGAGCTCACGGAAATACCTGAGGAGCAGAGTGTCATTTGTGAGTATGGGCTCCATCAATTCATCTAGTTGAAACCCAAGGTTATTTCCTTGCATCAAAATAGACCGCTCCAAATCGACGTTTACCAAGAAGCCCTTGTCTTTGAACTCACCCATCTCCTGCGACCTAGTGGACAAGCTTCCCAAGCAGAAAAGCAGCAGTGCAATAAGCCGAAAATGCGTAGTCTTCATATCAGATTGCCAAATTAGAAGGATGCCCACTTCCTTGAACTTAGAGATGCAGGAGGTTACAACCAATCGAATATTAATTACTCCTCAGGGAGCAGAGAGTAGAGAGTAGAGAGTAGATAACTCTATCGAAATATCGAACATTAGTTTTACTGCAAAAGATTTTGAGCAAACTAATTATTTAATAAAAAACGGCTACACTTTTATAAAAGTATAACCGTTATATTGTTTTAGTAGAGAGTAGGTGGATCGAACTCTTTGGCATGACAAGGTTTTTACAAACCTTTTACTATGCTCAAAGGACAATCACTTTTCCCACTTCCCACTTCCCACTTCCCTCATCTCAATTCCACATTTAAGTACATTTGCAGCAAATTCGAATGAATGAGTTTGAACAGCATTCCTGAAGCTCTAGAAGACATAAAGTCAGGCAAAGTAGTTATCGTTGTAGATGACGAAGACAGAGAGAACGAAGGCGACTTTATTGGCGCGGCTGAAATGGTCACACCTGAGATGATCAACTTTATGGCAACTCACGGGCGTGGATTAATTTGCGCCTCTCTCCTAGAAGAGCGTTGTGATGAATTGGGCTTGGAGATGATGGTGAATCAAAACACTGCGGCTTACGAAACACCTTTTACAGTTTCAGTAGACCTCATCGGGCACGGAACCACCACAGGAATCTCTGCTTCGGATCGCTCAAAAACCATTCAAGCCCTTGTCAATACAGACACGAAGCCAGAAGAACTCGGAAAGCCTGGACACATCTTTCCACTCCGAGCGAAAAAAGGCGGAGTATTGCGACGTCCAGGACATACCGAGGCTACGGTTGATTTAGCTCGACTAGCAGGCCTAAAACCTGGGGGTGTACTGGTAGAGATTATGAATGAAGATGGCACCATGGCGCGTCTACCAGAACTTCTAGAGATTTCAAAGCGATTCGACTTAAAGGTGATCAGCATCGCTGAACTCATCGCATACCGCATGAAGAATGAATCCCTCATTGAAAAAGAATTGGAATTCGACTTCACGACCAAGTTGGGATCATTCACACTGAGCGCCTACAAACAAGTGACCACTGAGGAAGAGCACATCGCAATAACCTTCGGCAGTTGGGAAGCCGAGGAAGCTATTCCAGTGCGCGTTCAATCTGCCAATTTGCTTACCCATATATACGAATCATTTCGCGATCCTGAGAAGCACTTTCTTCATAAGGTTACCAAATCCATTGCAGCTGCAGGTAAAGGGGTCTTTCTCTTCATGCATCAGACAAAAGAGCACGATGATCTCATTTCTTACCTGAAGGACATTGAGAGGAATCTTTCAGGAGAAGAAATACAATCGGGGCAACTCTATCGAAAAATGGACACCCAAGATTATGGCATTGGAGCTCAGATTTTGTATGACTTGGGTGTGCGCAAAATGAAACTGATCAGCAACGACCCAAAACGTAGAACCGGACTAATAGGATATGGCCTTGAGATTGTGGCTAATTTGCGCGTTTAGCCTCTTCCTTTCACTACAAGTTGGAGCCCAAGATCAAACTGTTCTCCGCATTGAAGACGAGAAAGCCCGAGTGCGCCAAATTTTTGATGAAGCACTTGTAAATGGAGAATGCTACGACTACCTGAGGGTCCTTACAAAAGAAATTGGAGGACGATTAACTGCGTCACCGCGGTGTTATCAAGCAAAAAACTTTGTCTACTCCCTTCTCGATTCCCTAGGCTTCGACCCCGTTTTTAAGCAACCCTTCTTAGCTACTCATTGGGAGCGAGGAGAAAAAGAGTCCGCATCCCTCATCCTTGATGAAACCTCCACCGATATGTCGATGACCACTTTAGGTGGCTCCATTGGTACACCAGGTGAAGGAGTTGAAGGAGAAGTGATAGAGCTGCTGGGGCTTGAACAATTAGAAGAGTTTGGCAGAGAAAAACTAGAAGGCAAAGTGGTCTTCTTCAACCGCCCTATGGACCCTCGACATGTAAATACCTTCCATGCCTGCGGAGGCTGTGTTGATCAGCGTTGGGGAGGTGCCATGGAAGCAGCTAAGTTCGGCGCTGTTGGTGTTGTTGTGAGGTCTATGAGTCATGCACAAGACGACCATCCGCATACTGGGAGCATGGGTTATGCCGATGATGTGCAAAAGATTCCATCAGTTGCAATTTCAACAAATTCGGCGAACGAGTTGAGTGAAGCACTTCTGGCCGGAAAAAAACCAAAGGTCAAAATCATTACTTCAGCTAAGAGCTATCCTGACACCATCGTCAACAATGTGGTAGGCGAGATTCGCGGAACGGAATTCCCAGAGGAGATTATTCTGGTAGGAGGTCACTTGGATTCTTGGGATAATGGTGAAGGTGCTCACGATGATGGTGCAGGTTGCGTGCATGCTATTGAAGCCGTGAGAATTCTAAAAGCGATAGGATACAAACCCAAGCGCACATTGAGGGTAGTGCTTTTCATTAATGAAGAAAATGGCTTGCGCGGTGGCAAGAAGTACTGTGAGGAAGCCAAAAAATACAATTGGAATCACATTGTCGCTATTGAGTCTGACCGAGGTGGCCTCTCACCTCGCGGCTTCCACATGGAAGCTGAAAAGGAGCAAATCGAGAAGGTTCAGTCGTGGAGAAAAGTGCTAGAACCTTATGGCTTGTACGACTTCAGGGCAGGTGGTTCAGGAGCTGACATCAAACCACTACAAGGTGAGAATACCGTGCTCGTTGGTTTTGTACCAGACTCTCAGCGATACTTTGATTTCCATCACGCTCCAAGCGATGTGTTCGAAAACGTGAATAAGCGTGAATTGGAAATGGGCGCAGCGTCTATGGCAGCCTTGGTCTACTTCTTCGATCAATATGGGAATTGAGTCCCTCAAAGACCAGGACAATCATCCATTCAAGCATTGAGAACAATACATTTGTCGCATGGAATCTTCTTCCAAATACTTGCAAAACGCAGTTGACGCTCTCTCCTCTCTTCCAGGAATTGGTAGAAAGACGGCCATGCGCTTGGCATTGAATATCCTGAACCGATCAGAAGAAGAAGTAGCTGATTTTGCGAATGCTGTGGCCGAGATGAAGGCTCACATTCAATTCTGCAAGAAATGCTTTAATCTCAGCGACGGCGAACTCTGTGCTGTTTGCTCTAGTCCAAAGCGTGATCGAAATATGCTCTGTGTTGTTGAAGATATCCGAGACATCATAGCGATTGAAGCCACACATCAATATTTTGGCCGTTACCACGTTCTTGGAGGAGTTATCTCACCCATGGATGGTGTAGGCCCAAGCGATTTGCACATTGAAGAGCTGATGGAACGCGTAAAAGATGAAAATATTTTGGAAATTTTGATGGCCTTGAGTACGACCCTGGAAGGAGATACTACCTCCTATTACCTCTCTAAACGCTTGAGTGAATTTGGGATTAAGCTTACGACCATTGCGCGTGGGGTGAGTATTGGTGATAACCTAGAGTACGCCGATGAAATCACCCTAGGGAAATCAATTCTGCATCGAGTTCCTTACGAAACCAGCATCAACAGCCAAAACTAAGCTCTTGAACGCTCGCCTTTCGGTCATCATCGTCAATTACAACGTCGCCTTCTTTTTGGAGCAATGCCTTCAATCTGTGCGCTCGGCTAGTGAGCGATTTCCAGTTAAAGTGATCGTAGTGGACAACAATTCCAGAGACAATTCTGTATCGCTCGTTAAGGAACGTTTTCCTGAGGTAAAGCTTATTGCGAATGAGGACAACAGAGGGTTCTCTAAGGCCAACAATCAAGGAATAGAAGCGAGTTCTGGGGACTATGTTCTACTCCTTAATCCCGACACAGTAATCGAGCAGGATACCTTTTCGAAGGTTATTCAATTTATGGATGAACATCCGGATGCCGGAGGACTTGGGGTTAAAATGATTGATGGTAAAGGAAACTTTCTTCCTGAATCAAAACGAGGACTTCCTTCCCCATGGGTTGCCTTTTTTAAAGTCTTTGGTCTGTCCGCCCTTTTTCCGAAGTCGAAGCTCTTTGGCCGTTACCATTTAGGCTACTTAGATCGAGAAGAAGTCAACGAAGTAGATGTCCTTTCAGGCGCATTTATGCTCTTGCGAACGGCAACCCTTGACAAAACGGGCTTACTCGATGAGACCTTCTTTATGTATGGGGAGGATATTGATTTATCGTACCGTGTTCAAAAAGCAGGATACAAGAACTACTACTTCCCTGAAACCTCCATCATCCATTACAAAGGTGAAAGCACCAAGAAGAGCAGCATAAACTATGTATTTGTCTTCTATCGCGCCATGATCATCTTTGCCAAGAAGCACTTTTCAGGAAGTAATGCGGCCGTATTTTCAACTCTCATCAACTTTGCAATTTACCTGCGTGCCAGTCTAGCCATCATTCGTCGTTTTTGGAATCGATCTTACCCTGCCTTCATCGATTTCGCTTTAATTTATATTGGACTTTGGCTGGTGTCTGACCTTTATGAAAGCTACTCTGGCAAGCTTTACCCCCAAGAATTGCTGCGCACTGCATTCCCTCTTTTTTCAGGAATATGGGTAGGAAGCATATTCTTCGCCGGAGGCTACGATGAAGGATTCTCCGCAAGACGGTTTTTTATTGGTTTCCTTGTAGGAAGTATGATAATTCTAGCCGCCTACGGCCTCCTAGATGAAAGCCAACGTTTCTCTAGAGCCGTGGTGCTATTAGGAGCTGGCTACTTCGCCTTCAGTGCACTTCTTGCCCGCTTAGTTTATAATTTGATTGGCTTACCGGCCTTTCAAAACCTGTTGCCTCAGGAAAAACGCATTCTAATCATTGGCTCTTTCTTAGAGTTTGAACGTGTTAAAGATTTGCTTGATAAAACGAAGCTGAAGGCCGATTTGATTTCACGAATATCTCCTTCTGACTCCGGCGAGGAGGATTCAACGGAGTATGTAGGAAGGATCGAAGAGCTTAAAGAGAATATTGAGATGTTCAAAGCAAATGAGGTCATCTTCTGCTCGCAGGACCTTGGGGCGGAAGTCATCATCCGACAGATGTCGTATTTGGAAGAGATGAAAGTGGATTTCAAAATCGCGTCTCCTGCAGCCACTTATGTGATTGGTAGCAACTCCATCAACACATCTGGTGAATTATATTCAGTACTTCACCTCAACAGCATCAGCAAGCCCGCTAACAAAAGAGTAAAACGGACATTGGACTTTGTCTTTGCTATCTTAGGTCTGGGATTCTCGCCACTTCTTTTTTGGTTTCAGAAGAAGAAAGGCGGCTTTCTTGGCAATATGATACAAGTACTCATCGGTGAACGCTCGTTTGTAGGCTACTCTGCCTTCGAGGAGGGTGTCCTTCCTCCTATTCGCAAAGGCGTCCTGAATCCATCAAGCGGCCTAGTGAAGCAAACCCAAGAAGAAGAGCGTCGATTGGATTTGATCTATGCCAAGAACTATTCGATTCGGACTGATTTATATGTTATGCTTAGAGCTTTTCGCCTTCTAGGGAAATAGGACAAGCCTAAGGCTTCTTCCACATCAAGGATCTAGCTAGAAACTGTTCAGCATTGCTGGAATCACCTTCTTTCTCAATACCTCAGCGGTCTCTTTGTAGGATTGAAGACCAGCAGCATAAAAGTCGAGTTTCAGACCTTTAATTTGGTTTAAGGCATAAGAAAATTGCTCCGTCCCGTTCCTGCGTTCCATCACGATGCGACCATTTAGGTAGCAGGTGAAAAACCCGTTCGCATTTCCGCCCTTGCTTGTGTTCGACTGTATAAACATGCGGTAATCAGACTCCGCATCTTCTGTTGTCACTGAAAATCCTTCAGCTGCGAGCAAGGCTTTCATATTGTTTGACAAAATGGATTCTGACATTGGCCTGTTCAAGTTTTGCTCTTCCGAGGACACAAATATCCTAGGTTTTAGAACCTCATATCTCAGGTTGCTCGAAGCTGTATTGCCATCTAAAATTCGGTTGAGCAATCTGCTATCCGACTCGGGATATTGAAGAACCGCACTCAATTCAAATTGACTTTTGTTTGCAGGAATCTTCTTGAAAGCCGCACTAACTTCTCCATTCTGACCAGAGCTTGCCTTCGAGGACTCGAGCTGCACTCCATCACTATTGAACTGTAAGGTCATTCCTTGCACAGCCTTGTCGTGGAATTGAAGCAGAAAACGCGCTTGATTTTCTGGAACTACAGAGCCCCACAATATTTTGGTCTGAACCTCTGCTTCTGGCAGGACTTGAACAGCTTGCAACAATCGTCGCATCTCAGAAACAAGGTAGTTACCAAAGTATACTTCCTTGCCATCGATTTGGGTGGAAAGGTCTTCATCAAGAAGAGATTCTACTTCATAAAATGCTTGATAGTAATTCTTAAGAGCAGATGGTATTTGTGCGTTCCCAATTTGAACTTCTGCCTTGGCTACATAGGCTTTAGCCGCGTTTAAGGCTTTCTCAATCTTAGCCGCTTTCAGCTCCGCATAGCGCGCCTTCGAAAGGCGATAGTAAATCCAGAACTGAGACCGGTCTTCCCAGGCATCAACAACTTCAAAATCCTGAATATCTTCCTTGGCATTAAGCCGTATTACATCTTGAAAATCTTGCCGAAATCGATTATCGTTTTCGTATTGACTGAATACCGAATTGCTCGACACACTCACTTTTATTTCTGCGGTGAGGTCACTGAGTGCATTTCTTTTCGCTATTTGCGCATACTCCGGTCCGTTTCCTTGTTTTGATGAAACGCCAATCCCTACATAGTAAGCTGGGTTGGTTGGACGTTGTTGAACCCATGCTGGGCTCTCATTCGATGGCTCGACGGTTTGAGCACTTTGCGTTTTCTTGGAAGAAGAGCAAGAGCCAAGAGCCATGGCTGCAAGCAAGCCCATTAGGAGTAGAGATGACCTACCTAGTTTTCTCATATGCATTTATCTTTCCAGCAATATTCGCAGAAATATTTTCCAGTAACTGCAGTTTCAATACCTCATCAGACACGAACTCTCGTTTTCTTGTCCTAAGTTTAGCATTCAGCTCTGCTTTTCTCCCCCTGTCAGAGTACACTTGATCCTGGCTGTCAGGAATTAGGAGCCATTTCCAATAACCGGCAAAAAGTTGGTCTTGATTCCCTTTATAAGAAACATAATTAACCTTATCCATCATTCCCCTGCTAACAACATCGGATAAGAGGACCTCGCCGGTTTCAGATGAAATTAGGGAGAACTGAACATCTATTGTGACAGCAGATTCACCATAACTTTCTTTATAAAAGACTTTTTTGTATCGAGTTACAATTTCATTTCGCCTCGTTTCCCTGTTGTATTTTTTCACACTGTATGCCTCCCATCCAGGCTTTCGGGTGGAAGCTATAGGTTTCTGAGTTTTTTTAACTGAAACTATGCTTCCATTTAATACCGCCTTTGAGCCTGTCAGCATACCAGCCTTGGCAGCTGTAGCCTCATCTACGAGACCACTTAGAGCTAGTTTTTGCTCTGCTAAAATCTTTTCAGTTAAGGATCGGTCGATTACCTTAATGAAGGGCGAATTCATTTTTAATACTTCATCTGTAACTAAACTGTAAAACTTGTTTGTGAGCTCGACAGTTGCCCCTTCTTTCTTAAGAGGCATAATGGCAATTGTAAAACTCGCTTTATCCAAAGCCTCAAGTTGTTTCGACTTAACCTCTTTATAGGTACTAGATACTTCTAGCACATCTGAGTACAAATAGTATGCTTTGCGATACTCGTCGTGCAACATCGCCTCTTCTGCTTCTCGATAAATAGGTTCAGCCTTCGTGGTTTTGCGCATATCATGCACATCCTTATAAGTCGGATCCAAGGCAGATATTTCGTTGAATAGACTGTTCGCACTTTCAAATTCCTCAGAAGCCAATAAGTCCTGAGCTTCCACATAAAGCTCGTCCATATAATCCTCTTTGGCTACTTTGTAATGCTCCTCGTAATAAGGAGGGCGATCCAGACGGACATACTTGTTGATACGATCGTGTAGGGAGTTTGCTTTTCGGTAAGCATAGACTGCTTTCTTGTGTTCTTCAGCCGTGTAAGCAACATAGAAGTCAGCCCACAGAGCGTCCATAACACGTTTTCCCGTTTGTTTTAACTGTATTTGCGCATCAACGTTGCTGCTTTTTTTCTGGAGAGAAATGAGGTACATCGAAACCGCTTCATCTGTCATTCCAGCCTCTTCAAGCTTTAAGGCCTTCTTGTAGTAAGCTTTTGATCCAGAACATGAACTAAGAAGCACAAGAAAAAGCCCAAAAAGCAGAACCGAAAACGACCTCGCTGAATGCACAGTCTTTTTGGGGCAGATGTAGGGACACTGGTTCATGCCTCGATGATATGTTTTCAAACGCATATTACAAAGACAAAGCCAAAATAGTTTTAAGTCTCTATGCCTTCGCGAAGGTCGCAAGATTTAAACTTTAGGTCGGCTGCAGCTTCATTAAAAAATTGGTCTGCGTATAAGTCCAAGAAAAAATAACTCCATCAACGACCTTACATTCTTCTAAAAAAACACTCCGCTCGAGTAAAGTCGTACACTGACTTGATAAAATGTATCACATTTGTTTCTCGCCCAAAGGCGGGTCAAATTTTTGGCACAAGCTTTGAACAAGACTTTAAAAATTTACAAATCAATCACGATGAAATTGAAGAATACTGCAAAACTCCTCTTGATTTCCAGCGCGATATTCGCCCTGGGATTGACAAGCACTTCTTGTAAGAGCAAGAAAGAAACCGTAAAACAAGCCGGTGAGGTTGAGATTATCATCCCTTGTTCCGGACCTGACTTTTTCTCAAACAAAAAGTATTTCCGAGCAAATGCAATTGGTGAGAGCTTAGATCAAATGACTTCTAAGAAGAAAGCCATGAGCAACGCAAAAGCACAATTGGCTGGAGACATTCAATCTACCATGAAAGTGGTTGGTGACAACTATGTAAAGTCTTCTGAGTTTAATAACCAAGAAGAAGTACTTGAGCGTTTTGAAGAAAATGCACGAACTGTGGTAAACCAAAAGCTCTCTGGAGTTAAAACCATCTGTGAAAAACTGATGCGTACACCAGAAGGAAAGTACAAGACCTATATGGCAATTGAGCTTTCTGGAGATGATTTGGTATCAGCTTACAATGAGAGTTTAACTAAGGATCAGAGTTTGAAAATCGATTACAACTACGAAAAATTTAAAGAAACTTTCGATAAGGAAATGGATAAGTTTTCTAATCAATAAGATTCATTTTTCATCCATCAAAAAATCCGCCTCAGGAAACTGGAGCGGGTTTTTTTTGTTTCATCGATAAGCTTTTCTGCACTAAAGAGTGAGCTAACAAAAGCCCCCAAGTGATTTGCATCTCTCAGGGGCTCTCTGGGTCTACAGCCATATAGACTTGCCTTAAATATCGTGAAGTTAAAGGTAGAATTTGTTTGCTAGTAATGATGCTGAAAGCGCCTCCTTCCATACATTCATCCAAAATAATCTAGATGCTAAAGAAAATTGGAATTGGCTTAGGAGTACTAGTAGCAATAGGCGCCGTTGGAATATACATTTTCATCTAGCAAATGCGAACCAAGAGTCCCAGCGATATAGCATCGTTTAAGAACAAAGGATTGAACATCGAAGTTGCATACAGCCGCCCTTCGGTTCGTGGTCGCTTAGTTTTTGGGCCAGAAGAGGAAGGTGCACTGCAGCCTTACGGAAAATATTGGAGGATGGGAGCTAATGAGTCAACCGAAATGACGACTACAGGCCCAATCCTATTTAATGGGAAACATATTCCAGCCGGGCGATAAAAGGTGTACGCCTTCCCAGTCAAAGATCAATTTGAACTTGGAGTGAGCAGCGATATTGGAAACTGGGGATATTCAGAGCCCGAGTACAGCAAGGATTTGTTCCGAACCAAGATCGACGTTATTTCAGACGGTTCGATTACGGAGCAATACACCATCGAGTTTCTTCCAACCCAAGAGGGAGCCGAATTCGTGATGAGCTTCGAAAAAGTGATGATTAGAGTACCTATTTTGTTGGTGGAAAGATGAGAGTGATGCACGCCAATGCTTCGCATGTTCAGGCAGGGAGTGTTGAGCTATTCCTTCCTTTTATTCCGCGTAAATGTTTTCTTCCAAAATTCTCCCCAATTTTCAAAATCCTGTCGGAAGGATAGCCCGACTCCTTGAGTATCTCGCGCATTTTGCGCATTGAAGAGGGCATCGTCATTTGAGCGATTAAAAACCTTCGCATTCAG
>CAXAIH010000028.1:0-13270 GCA_963968755.1 uncultured Flavobacteriales bacterium | reverse complement strand
GGTAAGTATTTCGGTCTGGAGAATTTCTTGAAATCAGTTCTCCGAGAAAGCCAGCTAAGAAGAGCATGGTTCCAAGAATCATAAAGGTCAGGGCAATGAAGAACCACGGATTATCGGTGACCAAATGCGCTTTGATGTGTTGGTTTAAGAAGTAGAGTTTCTCAATGCCAATGTATGCAGCCGCGAGAAAACCTAAGGCAAAAATTAGGGTTCCCAAAAGTCCGAAGATGTGCATCGGTTGTTTTCCAAAACGGGACACGAAACTGATGCTTACGAGGTCGAGAAAACCATTCACGAAACGCTCTAGCCCAAATTTGGTTACGCCATACTGACGCTCTCTGTGCTGCACTTCCTTCTCACCAATTTTCACGAAGCCAGCTCTCTTGGCAATCATGGGAATGTAGCGGTGCATTTCACCGTATACTTCTATGCTGTGAACCACATCCAGACGATAAGCTTTCAGACCGCAGTTAAAGTCGTGCAAGTGAATTCCCGACATCTTGCGGGTCGCCCAATTAAAGAGTTTCGTCGGAATCGTTTTGTTCAATGGGTCGTAGCGTTTTTTCTTCCAACCAGAGACTAAATCAAATTCGTCTTCAAGAATCATTTTTCGAAGCTCAGGTATTTCGTCAGGACTGTCTTGAAGATCTGCATCCATTGTGATGACTACATCACCCTGAGCAGCTGAAAATCCGACGTGCAAAGCGGCGGATTTCCCGTAGTTTCTTCTGAATCCAATTCCTTTTACCGAAGCGTTTTCTGTGCGCAGTTTCTCAATTACTTTCCATGAATTGTCTGAGCTGCCGTCGTCGATGAGCAGTACTTCATAGCTGTACGAATTCGCGTCCATCACACGCTTTATCCAAGCGAGTAGGTCTGAAAGAGATTCTTCCTCATTGTATAAAGGGACTACTATGGAGAGATCCATTTTATGCTTCGTCAAATGGCGTTTCTTTCTTCTTGAGAATGGCAGCTGCTATGAGGCTAACAACGAGACCTCCAAAGAATTTATTGAATGCGTTTCCAGAAATGGCTGAGAAGAGGGTCATCTTATCAATTTCCATCATCATCTGATCCGTTGCTTCGTCGCCCATGAACCGCCTAGCTTGCTCCATGCCTTGCATGATTTCGTCGAGGTGTACTTCGAATATACTCCCATCTACCAGCAGAACAAAAAGGTAAGCCAGCATGCCGTAAAGGAGTGCGTAGCCAGCGGTGATTATAATTCCAGCTAGAAAGGCTTTCCCGTAATTCATGAAACCTGAAAAAACTTCATCTCTCCATCTTTTGGTGCCATGATAAATGAAAACGATGGGAATCCAAGCCGTAAACCATTCCACATTTCCTAAGGGATTGGAGCCGACTAGGTAGTAAACTAGAAATGCAACAAAAGCACTGAGACCTGCAAGTGCGCCGAAATTGATGAGCGTTTTGTACTGATTCATAGGACAAAATCTGAAGTCGACAAAAGTAATCAAATCGACCTGTTGAGTTGGAAGAGAGGAATTATACATTTGCAGTCGGGGTAAGTCTTGCGCGACCAGCTCCTACTGAATCCCCCAGGACCGGAAGGTAGCAAGGGTAGGTGGTTGAGCGGTGCGATGTAAGTAGCTTACCCCTTTTTTTATGCTTTTTAGTGGAGCATAGGGTAGCGTGCATTGAGCATCGATTTTGCGATGATAAAGTTTTGTTGAAGCGTAGTTGTAAAGATATGCGGATTTTGGATGAGAATCAAGAATTAACAATCTGCAATCAATCATTGATTATCTGTTGCTCATATTTCAAACCTCACGGAGCAAGTTGGCTGCGGCGGCCGAATGGAGAGTGAGAGGGTAGAGTTGAGAATCGGTAAGTCATCGGTAATTTGTCACTTGTCACTTTCCTGCCCGCCTGTAGCGCAGCGTAGGAGGGTCACCCGTTCCACCTTCAGAACCTCAACTTCATAAGATAGTGCGGTCCAATCCCCGGCATCATGAACCCCGCACCAACGCGCTGGAAATTGTGTTTGAAGTAGAATGAAGATGCGGTGGTGCGTGCATTACACCAAATGCCTTTGCCAGATCTTTTGGAAACTTCCTCGATGGAAGCCTTTAGGAGTTTGGAGCCCAGTCCTTGTCCTTGAGCCTCTTCTTTGCTAGCCATTCCCCGAAGTCGATAGAATTCTGAAGGAATGTTTGCATGTGCCTCTGGATAAAAGGAAGCGATACCAAGGTGCGCATCACTGACGAAAATGCCCATATGAAAACAGCCTGGCATGGAGTCTTCCGAATACACCACTGTGGATCTTGGTTGTCCTTTTCTAAGCACCTCGTGACGAATGTCGAGGGTTTCTTCAGCCGATATTATTCGGATTTCAATCTTGTCCATTCAGCTTTTGTAATTCCAAAAATATTCTCTGGGAGCTCTTTCCAATTCGCGCTGCGAATCAAATTCATGCCATTTCGTTTGGCCAGCTTTTTAGAGGACCAATTGTCCCATGTTCCAACGGATGTCCAATTACCTGCAGATATAGATGTGGTTGTTTTTGCCAAAACGGCAACAGCTGCAAAGAGGCAAAGGGATAAAGAAAGTATTGTCCGACGCATGATAGGGTGGTAAATCTAGCATCATTCAGGTCTCTTTCAGGCACGAGAGGTCAAGTCTAAATTTTATTCGTCAAACGAAGCAAATTTCGTGTACAAGCTGTTCATAACAAGCCACCGAGAGGCCTTATATTTTTTGCAAAAGAAGGGACACCGAATACCTTTGTCTTCTTAAACAGAAGTACATGAAATTTTTCATCGATACTGCGAACCTTGAGCAGATAAATGAAGCCGAAGCCCTAGGTGTTTTGGACGGAGTAACTACCAACCCAAGCCTCATGGCCAAGGAGGGAATCACAGGTCAGGACAACATCATCCAGCACTACCTCGATATCTGCGCGATTGTAGATGGGCCCGTGAGTGCAGAGGTTATGTCAACGGATTTTGCAGGAATGGTTGAAGAAGGAGAAAAGCTCGCTGCTTTGCATCCCAACATCGTGGTGAAAATTCCAATGATTCAAGATGGCATTAAAACGCTTCGCTACTTCAGCAACAAAGGCATTAAAACCAACTGCACACTCGTATTTAGCGCAGGTCAAGCGTTACTTGCCGCCAAAGCTGGAGCTACTTACGTTTCTCCATTCGTAGGTCGTTTGGACGATGTAAGCACGGATGGAATGGAGCTCATTGAGCAGATCCGTCTCATCTATGACAACTACATGTATGACACTCAGATATTGGCTGCTTCAGTGCGTCATACAATGCACATCATCAAATGTGCTGAAGCTGGTTCTGACGTGATGACTGGTCCACTTAGTGCCATTCTTGGTTTGTTGAAACATCCATTGACGGACATTGGCTTGGAGAAATTTCTTGCCGACTACAAAAAGGGCAATAGTTAAAAGCTTAACATTGATTTCAAAGCGGAATTATGGCTGCTGAATACATCCGCATCAACCCCTCCAATCCAGATTCAAAAAGCTTGAATCGGGTGCTGGATTGCCTCAAATCGGGTGGCGTAATTGTTTATCCAACCGATACCGTATATGGGATAGGTTGCGATATGGCGAATGTTAAAGCGGTGGAGAGGGTTGCTCGCATCCGAGAGATGGATCCTAAGAAGGTAAATTTCGCAATTATTTGCCATAATCTAAGTCACCTCTCTGCATACGCTTCCGTTGGAACCAGGGTGTTTAAAATGATGAAGAGTGCCTTTCCAGGGCCTTTTACTTTTCTGATGAAGGCGAACCGAAAGTTGCCCAGTTCATTTCAAGACCGAAGGTCCATTGGGATTCGAATTCCAGACAATGAAATTCCGCTTCAAATAGTAGAGAAGTTGGGCAACCCAATCATCACTACCTCTGTGCACGACGACGATACCATAATAGATTATACAACCGATCCATCTGTGATTTATGAAAATTTCAAAGACAAGGTGGATATTGTAATTGACGCAGGTTTTGGAAATAATATTCCATCTACTATCATCGACTGCACTGGCGAGGAGCCGGAAGTCACGCGACAGGGATTGGGGAACGTAGACGCAATTTTTTAGCCCTTGGCACTGAATTATATATTCGTTGGATTTTTTCTCATCGGATTTGTCTTTGCCCTCATTCGTTTTGTTTTTCTAGGAGATGTTCAAGTCTTCTCCAACATGTTCAACTCCTCTATGGACATGGCTAAAACGGGTTTCGAAATCGCACTATACCTAACAGGAGTGATCACCCTTTGGATGGGTTTGATGCGCGTAGGGGAGAAAGGGGGAATGGTTCAAATCCTTGGACGCTTGGTAGAACCTTTCTTTCGAAAGCTCTTTCCTGAAATTCCAAAAGGACACCCAGCTAATGGTTCCATTTTAATGAATTTCTCAGCGAATATGTTGGGATTGGATAATGCGGCAACCCCTCTTGGCCTAAAAGCCATGCAAGAGCTTCAAGAGCTTAATCCTGAAAAGGATCGTGCGTCAAATGCGATGATCATGTTCTTGGTACTGAACACTTCAGGACTTACGCTCATTCCAATCAATGTGATGATTTACCGCGCTCAAATGGGCGCAGCCAATCCAGCGGATGTCTTTATTCCGATTCTCCTGGCCACCTTTTTCTCCACGATTACGGGAATCATTGTCACTTCCTTATACCAGCGCATTTGGCTGTTTCAAAAGGTGATTGTTGCTTACCTCTTGGGTTTGAGCATCTTTATTTCAGGAATCATATGGTTGTTTACTGCTCTCCCTCAAGAAGAAGTGGGCCCGATCTCCGGAGCTCTGAGTAGCTTCATTTTGGTGAGTATGATTACGGGTTTTGTTGGTCTGGCCGCCTACAGGAAGATCAATGTGTACGAGACTTTTATAGATGGAGCAAAAGAGGGTTTTCAGGTTGCAGTGAAAATCATTCCGTACCTCGTTGCTATCTTAGTTGCAATTGGTATGTTTCGGGAATCTGGTGCGCTAGATCTCTTGATTTCTGGTATTGCATCCATGGTAGAATGGTTCGGTTTGAATTCAGATTTTGTTGGTGCACTTCCAACAGCTTTCATGAAACCTCTAAGCGGAAGTGGGGCACGTGGGATGATGGTGGAAGCTATGAACACCTATGGAGCCGATTCCTTTGTGGGTCGCTTAGCTAGTACCTTTCAAGGTTCTACGGAAACTACTTTCTATACTTTAGCTGTGTACTTTGGCGCTATTGGAATTAAGAAAACACGTTACGCTATAACTGCAGGATTGTTGGCTGATTTGGCTGGCATCATTGCAGCGATTTTTATCGCCTACCTCTTCTTTGGTTGAGGTTCGTTCATAACGCTTTCGAATTATTCAGAAGATGAAAAGGAAAACCTTCTTTCAACGGATTGCCATGGGAGGAACGGGTATGCTGCTCGCTCCTAAATTGATGGCGACGGATACTTTTCAAACTGTTTCTAGAAAACCACTCATTCTGAGTACGTGGAACCATGGGTTTGCTTCTAATGAACAAGCATGGAGCACGCTAAAAAGCTCGAACAACATTTTAGATGCGCTAGAGCAAGGGGTTCGCGTGGCGGAATCTGACCCAAATGTGACAAGTGTTGGCTATGGCGGCTTGCCCGATCGTGATGGCAACGTAACCTTGGATGCATGCATTATGGACTCCAATGGCAACGCTGGAGCCGTTTCCTATTTGCAATATGTCAAGAATCCTATCTCCGTCGCTCGACAGGTAATGGAGAAAACTCCACACATCATGCTTTCGGGCGAAGGAGCGCTGCAATTTGCCTTGAACAATGGTTTCAAAAAAGAAGACCTGCTCACCGATAAAGCTCGCGAGCGTTGGGAAAAATGGCGTGAGACATCCGATTACAAACCTGTCATCAACATCGAGAACCACGATACGATTGGTATGATCGGCTTAGACGAGAATGGTAATCTAGCTGCCGCATGCACCACTTCTGGTCTTGCCTGGAAAATGCACGGCAGGGTGGGAGATTCACCTATCATCGGTGCCGGACTCTACCTCGATAATGAAGTTGGTGCGGCCACGGCAACCGGAAAAGGAGAAGCCGTGATGAAAGAAGCTGGAACGGCCATCATTGTTGAAATGATGCGTCATGGATACACCCCACAACAAGCCTGTGAAGAAATGGTGAAGCGCATCGTAGCCAAACAAAAAGACGCTTCAGATTTCCAAGTGGGCTTCCTGGCCATCAACAAACAAGGTCAATATGGCGCCTATGCCTTGCACAAAGGTTTCCAGTTTGCCTATCACAGTGAGGCGGTAAAGGAAATGAAGGATTCTAGGCATCACTTCGCCGACGTTAAGGTTACGTATTAGAGAGGGAAGAGGGGAAAAGAGAAAAAGAATGGCATCCTTTGGATTATTAATTCCTCAAATCCCTGGCCCAAATCTATTAGTGCCCCTAACTTCAGTCACTCTGAGCCCGACGAATAGGAGAGGTTAGTAGCCAACAATCAATGAGAAGTGGTAGCTGCGTATATTCTTACACTTGTAACCCGTAACCCGTAACCCCTAACCCGCCTGCCCGCCCGTAGCTCAGCGAAGGAGGGTATCCCATAACCTTATCGAAAATCCAAACAATCCACAATATCCATCGCTGTCATAGACATCTGACCGTGAATTTCAGCAGCGCTATCTCCGGCTTTACCATGATTGAATACACCTAGGATACAGCTTTCAAGGGAAGAAAAGCCTTGGGCTAATAGTCCGGTAAGCATTCCCAAAAGAACATCTCCTGAGCCAGCTGTGGCCATCCCCGGGTTTCCACTCGAATTAAAAAATACGCGACCATCAGGACAAGAAATTGAGGTATGTGCTCCTTTTAGTACTAAGAACACGCCATGCTTCGCTGAGAATTCAATCTGTTTTTTCAAGCGTTCGAAATCAGAATTCCATTCCCCCACCAAACGGCGGAATTCACCCAGGTGAGGAGTAAGGATGCTGTTCTTTGGTAGGAAGGCCATCCAAGTTTTGTTTTCAGCAAGAATGTTCAATGCATCGGCATCCAAAACCATAGGACCACCAAATTCTTGAATTAGAAGTTTCAAGAGGCCGACAGTCTCTTCGTGAATTCCTATGCCAGGTCCAATTCCAATCACATTGTGACCAGCGAGATTTGGCAAAGTCTTCAAGTGGAATTCACTCTCGGAAGGAACGACCATAGCCTCGGGAACGAGGTTGTGAATGGTCTGAATTCCAACCAAAGGACTGTGCACGCTGAGCAAACCAGCACCACTTCTCAAGCAGGCATTGCTCGCCATAGCCGAGGCGCCCATCTTTCCAATGCTTCCTGCGCAAATGAGGGCATGACCAAAACTGCCTTTGTGACTGTACTTCGGCCGACGAATTGGAATGGAAGCGACTAATTCTTCTGTGATGAAGACGTAGGGAGTGTTAAGGCTTTCAATATAGTCTTGGTCCAATCCGATGTCAATGACTTCGAATTCGCCAACAAAGGAACCACCGTTCGGAAGAAGAAAGGACAGCTTCGGCGCTTCGAAGGTGAGAGTGATATCGGCGATGAATACGGATCCCGTATTGTCCACATTGTTTTCCGCAAATAGGCCAGAGGGAAGGTCGATGGATAGAACCAAGGTCGGTAGCTCATTCAAGTAATCGATGCAAGCTGCAGCCAACCCTTCGTCGGGTCGATTTAGCCCGCTGCCAAAAAGCGCATCGACCACCAAGGCATGAGGAGGAATTTCTGGTATATCGGCTACTTCTTCAATGAAGTGAACCTTCTGACCAGCCTCTTCCAAGCGCTTCAAATTGGTCATGCAATCCGGCGAATAGTTCTCAGTATAGCGCACCATATAGGTCTCGATGTCATATCCTGCTTTGCATAGCAGTCGGGCAATCACAAGCCCATCGCCACCATTGTTACCAACACCGCAGAAGATGCGAATGGCTTGTTCTGAAGGAAATTTCTCCTGAATCCAATCCGCACATAAGCTTGCTGCACGCTCCATGAGGTTGATGGATTCAATGGGTTCATGCTCAATGGTGTAGGCATCTGCGGCCCTAATTTGTTCAGCCGAAAGTATTTTCAATCCTGCGCATTTTTGAGGTTTCGAACATAACTAATCTCAAAGGTAGGTCCGAATGCACGAGCCCCGTTAAATGTGCGGTGAATCATTAGAAGAAAATCGTTCTTACTATAATGGACACCTGCACCACCCATGATAGTTCGGTTGATCCAATAGCCTGCACGGAATACGGCCCATTTGTGACGGACCCTGATTTGTGGTGATAAAACAGTCAGGTATTCGGCTCGATGTAGGAGATGAAATTGTGCATTGATTTCACTGGTTTCAGACACTTGAAAGTCTGCCTCTGCAAATGCTGTTAGGGATGGGGCCGCAGGCCAATAAACTGAAGAACCAGTCACTTGAATCGTCTTTATGATTCCAGCGAAATTGCTGTACATGGCACCAACTGTGATGTTTTTGTAAGATAAATTGATCGAAGTGTTGGCAGACAGTATGTAAGAATGATGTAAACCTTGAATACCTGAAGAAGGGTCCATTTGCCCTGCTGGTCCAAGGGTGATGAATTTACGACTATCTAAGCGCTGATAATTTTGGTTTAATCCCATGGAAATGGAAAGATCAATGTCTTCAAAAAGTTTCTGTCGCCGTGCGATGTGAAATCCAAGGTTATGCCGATCGATGGGGCTGTTTTCATCGATGGATGCAGTTACGGCCATTGCGAATTTGGATTCTTTAAAACTCCAATCTGCAATTAACAAACCTCGGTGAAGTCCTGATGTCATATTCAACCACTGACTTCTCTGATTCAAGCTCAAACGGAAGCCATCGGCATCACCAGCTCGAGCTGTGTTGGGGTAAATGGGCGATTCAATCGTTGAGGAGAGTGGGAAATCAAGCTGAGCAGGTACGTTTTCTGATAGAATAAGAAAAGTGAAGAGAGTAAGAAGAGAGGAGCGTCGCAATTGCACCCCTAAAGCTACGAAAAGCGCGCAATGGGTGTTACGCCGCCTGTGACTTTGTCGTCGATGGAGCTCTCAATTTTGGCATCTAAGGGAAGGAATAGATCCACTCTCGATCCGAAACGGATGAAGCCAAATTCTTCTTGCTGCTCGAAGTGTTTTTTCTCGTCTTTGGCGTACCAAATAATACGTCGAGCTACGGCCCCCGCAATTTGACGAATCATCACTTTATCCTTTCCATTGTTCAGCACAAGGCTGGTACGCTCATTCTCAGAAGAGCTCTTCGGATGCCAAGCAACTAGATATTTTCCTGGATGATATTTGAAGTATTCCACATTCCCAGCAAAAGGAGCCCATTGAATGTGAACATTGAGCGGCGACATGAAGATGGAAACTTGAATGCGTTTCTCTTCCAAATACTCATTTTCTTCAGTTTGTTCGATGACCACAACCTTGCCGTCAACTGGTGCGTATATGATATTTTCGTCCTTCACCCATGTGCGATTTGGACTTCTAAAAAAATTCAGGATAAAGCCATAAAAGATCAAACTCGCCCCAACGTGGCTGTAATACAGCGCGTAATTGTTTCCAGTGAAGGGATTGAGGAGCATGTTGACGATGAACAGAACAAAAGCGGCTACAGTGAGCGGCCCGGCTCCTTCCTTATGGATTTTCATAGGAGGACAAATGTAAAAAAAGCCGAAGCGCTCAAGCTGTGATCACAAAATATAATGCAACAAAGGGAAGACAAAATATGAAGGCGTCGAAACGATCTAATATCCCTCCATGTCCCGGCATCAATTTGCCCGAGTCTTTCACTCCAGAGAGTCGTTTTATTTTCGATTCTACCAAATCTCCTAGTGTTCCGCTCACGGACAAAATGGCTCCAAGAAAAATCCAATCTGTGAGTGGGAGTTCCGTGTAGAACCTCGAGTAAAGAATCGCCGTTCCAATGGCAAATATGAAGCCTCCAAAACTTCCTTCCCAAGTTTTTCCAGGAGAGACTTTTGGGTAGAGTTTGTGTTTCCCAATCTTGGACCCAATCAAATAAGCGAAGGTGTCGTTGGCCCAAATTACCACAAGAAAACCAAGAATGAGAAAAGGGGAAAAGGAGGGAAGCCCTGCCAAGCTAGGAATGAAATTGAGAATTGTTAATGGGACTGCCACGCAGAAGATCCCAAGGATGGTATCGGCGAGGTCTGAAAAGGCGCCTTCACGGTGGTCAAAAACGATTCGAATGAAAAGGAAAAAGGGAAGGATGAGGTTGATCCATAATAAGCTCGACCAGGCCGCGCCATTGGTGTACAAAAAGGTGCTGAAGTAAAGGATTCCTGCCATGCCCATGCCGGCCCATTTCATCGGTTCCAAATCGCGTTTTTCGCTCATTTGGTAATACTCCTGAACACCCGCGAATACAATCGTTAGAAAAAGGAATCCCATGGAGTAGGTATTCCAAAGGATACAGCCGAGAACCACAATGACGAAGATGCCGGCTGTTACAGCCCGTTGGCCTAAGTCTTTCATAGGTCTGTCTTTTCAAGTAAGTACTTGGCGCGGAGGAAATCGTCGGAAAGAACAAGTAAGTACACCGGAAAGCTTTGGTTGAAGTTGATGTAGGACGAATCTTGTTTGTTCAAAATTACGGATCCAATTCCTTCTTCTTCCAAAAGTGCTTTTGAGATGTGGATTTTGTGAATCTCAGTACTCGTGTAAACAGGAAACCAATCAGCTTTGGCTTTCTCCTCCGTCATGTTCTGACTCTTTTTTCACTTGCGAAGATGAGTCTTTTAATTCTTCTGGAGCACTTCCGTTTTGCTCAGCTTTTGGCTGGTCCTCATTGTGAGTGTCAGGAGCTTTTGGTTCTTTGGTCTTGATGTCGTCAACCTTCTTTTCAATTTGGTGATGACGTTCCTCGAAAGGACGTTTCCCAAAAATATTCTCCAAATCTTCACGGAAGATCACTTCCTTTTCCAAAAGCAAATCGGCTAGCTGCTTGAGCTTATCCTTGCTTTTCTTGAGAAGGTCGATGGTCCGTTTGTAGGCCATCTCCGTGTAATTCTTAACCTCTTCGTCAATAATCTGTGCTGTCTTTTCACTGTAAGGCTTTGTGAAAGTGTACTCAGACTGTCCTGAGGAATCGTAGAAACTCAAGTTACCAACCTTGTCATTCAAGCCGTATACAGTGATCATATTGTATACCTGTTTCGTGATTTTCTCAAGGTCGGAAAGTGCACCTGTGCTCACCTTACCGAATACAATCTCTTCTGCTGCTCGACCTCCGAAGGCGGCGCAGACTTCATCCAGCATTTGATCTGCCGTAGTGATCTGACGTTCTTCTGGTAAGTACCAGGCGGCACCTAATGAACGTCCCCTTGGAACGATGGTCACTTTCACGAGGGGAGAAGCGTATTCAAGCAACCAACTCACGGTGGCGTGTCCAGCCTCATGGAAGGCAATGACTTCCTTCTCAGCTTTTGTGATGATTTTGCTTTTCTTCTCTAAACCGGCAATCACACGGTCAACAGCGTCCATGAAATCATCTTTGTCAACGGACTTCTTTTTCTTTCGAGCAGCGATTAGAGCCGCTTCGTTACAAATGTTTGCGATGTCCGCTCCTGAGAATCCAGGAGTTTGACGCGCTAAAAACTCTACATCAAGGTCACCGGCTAATTTCAAAGGCTTTAGGTGAACTTGGAAGATTTCTTGACGCCCATTTATGTCGGGCATATCAACAAAAATCTGACGATCAAATCGCCCTGGTCGAAGCAATGCTCTGTCGAGAACGTCGGCTCTGTTCGTTGCTGCAAGAATGATTACTCCTGTGTTGGTTCCGAAACCGTCCATCTCAGTCAACAACTGATTTAAGGTATTCTCTCGTTCGTCGTTTCCACCTGTCATAGAAGAGCGGCCTCGTGCTCGTCCAATGGCATCAATCTCATCGATGAAGATGATAGATGGGGCTTTCTCTTTCGCTTGCTTGAAGAGATCACGAACACGTGAAGCTCCTACACCAACGAACATTTCCACGAAGTCGGATCCTGAAAGGCTGTAGAATGGAACTTTTGCTTCACCAGCAACGGCTTTCGCAAGCAAGGTTTTACCCGTTCCCGGACTACCTACGAGTAGGGCGCCTTTTGGAATCTTTGCTCCCAATTCAGTGTACTTTTTTGGGTGTTTAAGAAAGTCTACAATTTCTTTGATCTCTTCTTTAGCTTCCTCTAGTCCAGCAACATCGTCGAAGGTTGTTTTGATGGAGGTATTCTGATCGAAAAGTTGAGCTTTGGATTTACCGATGTTGAAGATTTGACCACCGGGTCCACCTCCTCCGCTCATTCGGCGCATGATGAATATCCATAAGCCGAAAATCAATGCGATTGGCAGAATCCATGAGATTACGTCTCTTCCCCAGCTTTCACGATTTTTTGAATCGTACGAAATGCCGTATTCTTCTGAATATTGGATTAGGCTTTCTTCAAATTTTTCTGGGGAAAGAATGTTCAAGCGATAATGTGGACCACGACTGGGCGCGTCGCCATACATGGGTTTCTCTACATTCTTGTCGTGGGGAGCTTTTGAAAGGGCATCATTTTTCAGATAAATTTCAGCAAACTCCTTGTTTATAACTACAACTTTTTGGACTTCTTGCCGCTCGATATAAGCTTGAAACTCTCCAGGGGATATAGGCTTGAGACTCGGTCCCCAGCTGAAAAGATTGACTGAAATAAGGATCAGCCCAATGATGGCATAAATCCAATAAAAGTTGAACGGCTTTTTGTTTTTTGTACCACTTCCTCGTTTGGGTCCTGGGTTTCCGCCCTCTTTTTTCGGCCGTTGATTGTTCTCGCTCATGTTCTCAGTATAGATTCTCTACCTTTCTAGTCGGGGCATCGGCCCATAAATTTTCTAGTGCGAAAAATTCTCTTGTATCCTTCAAGAATAAATGCACCACCACGTCAACAAAATCTATTAATATCCATTCTGAGTTGTCAACACCTTCAACGCTAAAAGGTTTTTCCTGGAGGCTCTTAAAGCAGTTTTCTTCAATTGAGTTTTTAATTCCTTGAATCTGGCGGTCAGAATTTCCATGACAGATGATGAAGTAGTCGCTGATCGCAGTAGGAATATTTTTCAAGTCCAATACAACGATATCAGAACCCTTTTTTTCTTGAATTGCCTCAACGATTACGTCGACTAATTTATCTGAGCTCGAAATCTTTTTTGCCTTTGCCATGCTGCTTTTCAAGGGACGCGAAATTACGTATTTTTAGACGCCTAGCGATGAATTGGAAGGATAAGACTTGAGG
>CAXAIH010000027.1:0-13295 GCA_963968755.1 uncultured Flavobacteriales bacterium | reverse complement strand
TTTGTGATCTATCGCGAACTTGCTGATACCACAAACAGCGAAATTGGAGCCAATGCTCGTTTTCAAATGGCAAACATCTTGATGGAACGCGATTCCTTTAAGGCTGCTGAGCTGGCTGTGTTTGATCTTGTAAATCTTGTTCCTAGCTATCCAAATTGGACGGCCAAAGGGCTTATTCTGTTGGCTGATATCTATATGGCTACCGACGATTTGTTTCAGGCGAAGGCTACCCTAATGAGCATCATCGACAATTATCAAGGTGAAGATGAGTTGCTCAAGCTTGCACAGGCGAATCTCAAACGAATCGAAGAAATTGAAGCAGCTCTGAATCAAGTTGAGGAGCAAGAAGAAGAAATTGACTTAGGTTCAGGGGAAGAGAATTACGATCATCTATTTGAAGCTGAAGCAGAAGAAGAGGAGGATTTCGAATGAGAGTATTAAGTACGATATGCGCCATACTGTTTCTGGCAGCTTCTAGTTTCGCTCAAGACGATACACTTCAAGGTGGAAGCGTATTGATTGTGAAGGATTACGAGCCAACCATTTCGGATGCCACAAAATTGAATGGAACACCTGAAATTTACGATTCACTCCAACTGAAAAAGGAGGAGGTAATTTACGCACCACTTTCAAAGACCATTGAGAGTAGTTTTTCTCCCGGGAAATTAAAGGCAGCGCGACTAAAAGGTGAGCCATTAGAGAAGTTGTACAACAGCTATGCTCGACTTGGAGTTGGTGCTTATGCTACGGTAAAAGGAACCGTACAAATTCACAATCTTAGAAGTAGGAAATCCAATTTCGGGCTTAGTTATCATCACCTTTCATCCAGCTCAAATCAATCGGTAAAAGATGCTGGATATGCCGGTTACAACGACAACAAGCTTGATTTGCATGGAAAGCGTTTCTTCTACAACAAGATTCTTTCAGGCGGCTTGTTTTTCGGGAGAAACTCATTACATCGTTATGGTTTTAATCCAGATACCTTAAACGATGTCACAGCGAACGAAGATCTACGCCGAGAAGACATTTTTCAACGCTTTCAGTCGTACGGTGGCCGTGTTCAGTTTAAATCTTTCTACAAGGATTCCAACCAATTGAATTTTGATGTTGGCGGGAAATTGAGGTTTACTGATGAGTATTACGGCAGCAAAGAGCTTAACGCGCTGCTCGATCTTAAACTAGATCGTTACTTGGCGGGTGGTTATTTCGGAAGAATAAGCGCCGGTCTTGATCACAACGACTATGTACCTTCTGCCTTGATTGGTATCCTTAATCCAGTTACTGCTTCAACAATTGCTCGACTTGGCCTGAGAGCAGAAAAGGCTTTGGAAGGCTTTCATTTGAAGGCGGAGTTGACGGGTTTTTCTGAAACTACGGTAAGTACAGACTTTTTGGGTCGTGCTGCCATTTATGCCAGCTACAGTTTTGCACGTGACCTCCTTATCCCTTATGCCCAAATCTCATATGGTGGACTAGAACGAACAAGTTTCGACTTTTTACGCAGGAGCAATTCCTTTATTGCTAGCACAGTAACACTCCTCAATAAAAGACATGAATTTGGTGCTCGCGGAGGTGTTCGTGGACAATTCTCTAGAAATGTGTCTTTCAACTTACAAGCAGACTACGACCAAGTGATGAATATGCCCTTGTTTGTGAATGTATTTGGCTTGAACCGAGGTCAGAGTATTGAGAATGAATTTGAAGTGGTGTACGACGATTTAGACGTGTTGAACCTTCGAGCTGAGGTTAGCCTTGAGGAAATCGGAAAGATGAATGTTTACTTCAGGGGTGATTTCTACAATTACCGAATGACCAATGAGTTCCGCGCCTGGCATTTGCCCACCTACAAACTCAGCTTGGGTGGATGGTATGACATGAGGGATAAGCTGGTATTTAAGGGGGATATCTTCCTTGTTTCAGAGCGTTTTGCTCGAAGTCCCAACAGCTGGGATGGTGAGTACTCAGGAGGAGCTGTTTACGAGAAAACCCTTCCGATGCTTGTCGATATAAACCTCTCTGCAGAATACCGCTATTCTAAGCGTCTGGGTCTCTATTTTGAGATCTATAATTTGCTTAATTCTAAGTACAATCTGTACAACAACTACCGCATTCAGGGCATTACTGTAATGGGTGGTATTAGCTTCTCCCTTTTGAGTCGATAATTTGTTAATTAAATGTTGATAAAGCCCTAGTGTTTACAAGGGGTTCAGCATTTTTTAAGGTGCCTTAAACTTACATTTGTTGGAGGTCGAAAAACCAGCACTTTATGAGCGAAGAAAAAAACAAAGATTATTCAGCAAATTCCATCCAAGTACTTGAGGGATTAGAGGCCGTTCGAAAGCGTCCTGCCATGTACATTGGGGATGTAGGAGTACGTGGACTTCACCACCTTGTATATGAGGTAGTAGACAACTCAATTGATGAGGCTCTAGCTGGTCATTGTGATACCATTGATGTCTTCATTAATCAGGGCAATTCAATCACTGTAAGTGATAATGGTCGTGGTATTCCGGTCGCGATGCACGAGAAGGAAGGTCGTTCAGCTCTTGAGGTGGTTATGACAGTGCTTCACGCCGGTGGTAAGTTTGACAAGGATTCTTACAAGGTCTCTGGTGGTCTTCACGGTGTTGGTGTTTCCTGTGTAAACGCCTTAAGTACGGACTTAAAAGCTACTGTTGAGCGCCACAATAAAGTCTACGAACAGAGTTACCAAAAAGGAATTCCAGTAGCTGACGTGAAAGAGGTTGGTAAAACCGACAAGCGTGGAACTACCGTAACCTTTACACCCGATGGTTCGATCTTCGAAATCACCGAATACAATTACGACACACTTGCAAATCGTTTGCGGGAGCTCTCCTTTTTGAATAAAGGCATTACACTCACCATCACCGACCTTCGAACTACAGATGAAGATGGAAAGAATCCTTCTGATGAATTCCTTTCTGAAGGTGGATTGAAAGAGTTTGTCATGTTCTTGGATGAAACGCGCGAGCAAATCATTGAGGATGTCATCTATATGGATGGCGAACGAAATGGTATTCCTGTTGAAGTTTCAATGGTGTACAACAACAGTTTTAGCGAGAACATTCACTCCTACGTTAATAATATTAACACCCACGAAGGTGGAACACACCTCTCTGGTTTCCGGCAAGGCCTGACGCGAACTTTGAAAAAGTACGCCGATGAATCCGGGATGCTTACAAAGTTGAAATTTGACATTTCAGGTGATGACTTCCGAGAAGGACTCACGGCCGTTGTTTCTGTTAAAGTGCAAGAGCCTCAGTTCGAAGGTCAAACGAACACCAAACTAGGGAACCGTGAAGTAACTGCGAGTGTATCTCAAGCAGTTGGTGCCATGTTGGAAGCTTACCTCGAAGAGCATCCAAAAGATGCTCGAATGATTGTCCAGAAGGTGATTCTAGCCGCTCAGGCTCGTCATGCCGCTCGAAAGGCACGTGAGCTTGTTCAACGAAAAAATGTCCTTTCTGGTGGAGGCTTACCGGGTAAACTTGCCGACTGCTCAGAGCGTAATCCGGAATTGTGTGAAATATACCTAGTGGAGGGAGATTCTGCGGGTGGAACGGCGAAACAAGGTCGAGATCGGAATTTCCAAGCCATCATGCCATTGAGAGGTAAGATTCTTAATGTGGAGAAGGCAATGGCGCATAAGATCTTCGAAAACGAAGAGATCAAAAACATCTACACAGCGCTTGGTGTGCGTGTAGGTACGGAAGAGGATGAGCGAGCGCTCAACATAGAAGGACTGCGATATCACAAAATCATTATCATGTGTGATGCAGATGTTGATGGTAGTCACATTGAGACCTTGATCCTAACTTTCTTTTTCCGCTATATGCGCGATTTGATTGAGAGCGGATATATCTACATAGCAACACCACCATTATACCTTGTGAAAAAAGGCAGCTCAGCTGAGTATTGTTGGAATGACGCTGAACGTGATAAGGTTATTCAGAGCTTGAAAAAAGGTGGAAGTGAAAGCAGTGTGAAGGTTCAGCGTTACAAAGGTCTCGGTGAGATGAATGCAGAACAACTTTGGGAAACAACCATGGATCCTCAGTTTAGAACCTTACGTCAAATTACCATCGACTCTGCGGCAAGCGCGGATCACACCTTTTCCATGCTTATGGGAGATGATGTACCACCTCGTCGTGAATTCATTGAGAAGAACGCGGTCTACGCGAACATCGACGTTTAGTTCTTCTTATTAAGTTTCAATAGAGACCCTAAAACCCGTGCTCTAGGATGCTTGGGATTCAATTTCTCTAGATTTTCAATCGCTTTGAGTGCTTGGTCGTAGTTCTCTTTAGTATCCATGCATTCTAAGCATTAGGCATCGGCCAAGCTTTCAGTAGCTATAAGATCTTCTGGAGCGACTAGAAGGGCTCTGTTAAATTGCTCGACGGCATCTCCCCATTGTTGGGCTTTAAGCTCATTTGCGCCGCTGTTTAAGTGGAAGTCGTAAAGCTTAATCTGTTCGCTTAGTTTGATCTTGTTCACCATTCTTTTTGCTTCGCGCTCTTTCTTATTTATGGAGCTCGTTACCTCATAGGTGGTGAAGGTAAAGCCAACTACAAGGGTCAGAACGATAAGGCTAGCTCTCCGGCATATTTTCTGGCGCTTACGTCTGAATTCGGCGCGTATATCTACCAGCTGACGTGCTGTTGAGATTGATCTTCGACGCTTTGGTCGTTGACTAAATAAATCTTCTGGTTCTTGGGAGGATTGGCTTTCCTTAAATTCGGGTTCAGAGTTCATCATCGCATCACGTTTAGTTATGGATTCGTGTACGAGAAATGAAGATGTCTGGATACAGGCTCGAATTACCGGAGCAGTTGGAAAGTACCTACTCGAATTTGAGTTTGGTTCTCCAAGTCGGGGTATTGAATCCTCCACGTGTAAACCCCGATTGGGTATCCTTCCCCAGAAGGTCCATAGCCACCCCAACCTTCAGACCCGTTGGAGTGGAAGAGTAATTCACCCCAACGATCGAAAATCCAAAACTCGTATGAAGGGACGTTGAGTGTCACTGGCTTGAAAATCTCATTTCGCCCGTCCTTATTGGGAGTGAAGGTGTTCGGAATATAAAATTGAAGGTCGCAATCGTCGAGCATCTTCACGCGAAAGGTATCAATTGCCCAACATTCATTGGCATCAAAAAGCTGAAGGATATACTCACCAGGGTTACTCACTTCAATGTATCTGCTCTCTTCTCCAGTGTTCCATAAATAGCCTTTTGCACCCAGTCTTCCAACCAAGGAATCTGAATTTCCGATGCAAATAGGTATGGTATCGTAGCCCATGGGTTCAAATTCAGGTTCGCTGACTTGAACGATATATTCGTTGTTCGCCACACAACCAGTGAGATCTTCAATGCGAACAGAATAAGTGCCTGGCTCATTCACTTTGATGCTGATGTCAGTTGAACCGGTATTCCATTCAAAGTCGTAGAGCAAATTGTCATTCACAAGAGTAACTTCTTCTCCTTCGCAGATCTCATAGTATCGAGGTTGATCCTGAACAAGTTGAGAAACAACCAATATAATGTCGTCTTCAGAGAAACAGCCGCTGGCCGTATCTGTGACTCTCAGATTGTATTGAATACTTGCTTTCGGACTTGCGGCAGGATATTGAATGCTCGTATCGTTCAGGGTCCCATCGGTGTTCATCCACTCGTATTGGAAGTCACTACCAATGCCTCCATTCAATTTTACACTGTTGAAATTGCAAATGATTTCATCTTCCCCGGCATAAGCTACTGGAATGGGGGAGACGTTTACCCTAACCGTGTCGTAGGCCTGGCAATTAAATACCCCAATTAGGTTCTTGATTCCTCGAAGAACAAATTCTGTTGTGTCAGTAAGGTTCGCAGCAATTGGATCCAAAATAGATGGATTGCTTAAAGGTCCGCTTGGAGTCCAAAACGAAGAATTCATACCCGATCCACTTCCTTGAAGAAAGGCGGTATCGCCCAAACAAAGGTTGATGTCGGGGCCAGCATTTACAATTGGAGGTGGATTAACAGTAATGAATACGCTGTCCGCGTCACTTCCACAAAAATTCGTAGCCGAGAGTTTCATTTTGAAGACACCAATAGTATCCCAAGCAACCCGTATTTGATTGTTAGAGGTGTCAACCACAACTCCTCCTGGATCAACTTTCCAGTTGTATTGCGTCACGGGTAAAAACCCAACAGTATAGTTCAAGGTGTCGCCCTTGCATACTTGCAAGGCTTGTCCACCAAGGCTGGTGTTCGGAACATTTGCGACAGCAACTGTAACAGGAGGTGAGAGTGGCCCAGGACATCCGAAATTGGTTTCCTGCACAAATACAGTATACACCCCAGTGCTGTTGTACCTAATTCCGAGGGAAGGTTGAGGGTTCAGACCTGGAGGCGGGAATGGTACCGGAGCTCCTCCATTTGTACCCAAATACCACTGGTAATCTGACTTGTTGTTGTACATCGGTGGTACAAATCGATTTACGTTAAAGAAGACGGCCCCCCCGAAGCATGTTACCGTATCGGAAGACCAAATAGACAGCGGTGCTGTCATATAGGGTGCTCCAATCGTCATTCGTATTAAACTTCCTTTTAGTACTGGGTTTGTGGAAACAACCCTGAGATAGTATGCACCAGCATCAAGCCCGAGAGCTCGCAAGGCGGTGAGGTTAGGAATGTTAACAGTCATTACCCCGTTAGCGGTGGAAACAAGCGAGCCAAGGCCTGTGCCCAGATATTGCCGCTGGAAGAATTGCATATCCAACACTTCAAGCTGAAAGGTATTTCCTGGATTGTAGACTTTGTTTTTAGGAGGTGTATTGATGTCTACGGCTACAGTTCCAGTAGCTCCTATAAGAGTTGAAATGCAGAAGGCAATATCGACTGTATTGTTGCTTTTTATGTCACAGTTCTTGATGCAGAAAGGTCCCCAAACAATTCCATTTGTTGCCGGAGAAGAAGAGACAACTCGTATATAATAGTTACATCCCTCCGGAGTTCCTAGTACTAATCCGCTCACGGATCCAGGCGTACCTGGAGGAACTGTAGGGTCATATGTACTTGGGTCCGGAGCAGAGCCAAGTTGTTGACTTCCAGCGGTACCAAAATTTCCTGCTGAATCGCTGAGCCATGCAGTGTAAACATTCGCGGCTGTGAAGGTTCCAGTAGAGTAGAAGGGGATGTCAATAACACTGCCAACACATACACTATCTCCTGCTCCTGGTGTACTCCCAATGGTTACGGCGGGTTGGAGTGTTGTGATGGTGTTCGGACAGGAAACAATGGTTATACAAGCCGTACTTGCCGTTCCGTTAAAGAATGGGGGTTTTGGAGGATTACTCCCTGAGACGCGCGACATCCTCAAGCGGAAGCAGCCTGTAGGGGCGGTGGTTGGAATCATGAGCGTGAAACTCCCTGAGGTTTGGCTCATGTTGTTTACTTGCCACGATAAGGTTGTTCCAAGAAGCTCAATGCTGTAATCGCCTCGACATAGCGCTGGAGTAATGGTGTAATTAAATCGTAAGAAGCTGTTTTGGCAAACTTGGGTTGGAATGTTAGACAGGGTAATGGTTGGACTCACGTTTAAGTTTCCAGTGACCAATATGTCATCAATCCCGTAGGAAATGTTTTGAGTTCCGCTTGTTCCATTTTTCCAGCGAAAGCCAAAACGTAAACTGGCTACATTATCGAAGGCAGCATTCGTAAAAGTCTGATAGCGCCATTGCGTTTGATTGTTGAAGGTTCCACCCAGCTGAGTCCATGCCCCTCCATTTACTGAATAATAAACTTCGCCATTGTTGTTGGCGTCACCTTGCACGAGATAGAAATATGAGAAGGTTACTCCTGTGAAGCCAACCGTGCAAATGTTTCCTGTAATGGCAAAACGATCTGAGGCGGAATTCGTGCTAAAGTTCGCATTGCTTACCGCAGAGCTGGTGTCGTTGATGTGGAGGTAATGCCCTCCTGCCGAAGATATTGTTCCAGCAACGGTATTGGTTTGAGCAGTCGTATTCGGGTAAGTGGTATTTCCTGTGTAGGCCTGGTTTACGACCCAAACGTTATTTCCAGCCGGACTACCAACGCCAGCTGTGTTTAAGGTCATGATGTGGTTCCCACTCGAAAAGTCTTCACCGTATAGGAGCGTTTGAGCCTCTAGCCCAAAGCTGAGGTAAAACAAAAACGATATGGCGAGGAGAATCCGGGATTTCATAAAAGCTTGAGCTTCACAGAACCCTCAAAGTTAATAAAAGAGGTGGTCGTTAATGAGGGTTTATAGTGATTGACTCATTCGTTATCAACGATTTGAATCTCTCCTCCGTACTCGGAGATTTTTCCGCTCGTGTCTGTCACTACGGCAATCCATAAATAGCTCTGTCCGCTCTTGGATTTTTTACCTGAATGAGCTACAACACCATTCCACTCATCTTGTGAGTTGGTACTTTGGAAAGCTACTGCGCCAGCTTCTGGATCTAAAATTTTGAGATCAAATGAAACGTCACCTTTCTTCAGGCCAATTGGAAACCAACCTTCGGTACTAGGGTCGAAGGATTTGGGTGCTAGAAGATTGTACGCACGACATACTGCAACACGTTTCGTGACAGAATCCATACAACCAAATTCATTCTGAACGATGTGCTTAGCCTTGAAGAATCCCATCTTTTCATATTGATGTTCCACATGCGCTCCTTCTAAAACACTGCCATCTCCTAGTTTCCAAATGTTTCGACTTTCAGAGTTTGATGCGTCAAACACAATAGATGCTTCGGCATTGTCGCAAGGACGCTCGAATTCGAATTCTGGATCCGGCGCTTCGTTTATTTTGATTTCAGATGACTTCAATACTTCCATCGACTGATCATTTTCATCCAATATGGAAGCTTGAGCTACGAATGTCCCGGTTTGCGAGTATCTGTGAGCTACGCTTTGGCCATGTTGCACTTTACCATCCCCAAATTCCCAAATGACTAATTTATTCGTCTCTACGCGAAACTCGATGAGTTCACCCAAGCAGGCTTTCTCAACGGAAATCGTAAGGATGCGTTTAGGAAGTTTAGGCTCCTTAATTTTTGGAGGTATAACCGCTGCTATTTGAGTGGCTTCAGGTTTAGGTTCGAGAAGTATAGATTCATTTTCAGAAACGGTCTGCTCATCTGCAGACGCTTCACCTTGTAGTTCTTTTGTTTCAACTGGAAGTTCTGCAGGCTTTTCTACTTCAGTTGATGCAGCGCTGACTTGAGCGATTTCTTGAGGTGCAGGGATAGTCGCCTCATTGTTGTTAAGGTAAACCATGCCCAATCCTGAAGCAGTAATCACAGCAAGAACTGAGGCGATTTTAAGGCTTCCAGATATTCCGCTTTTTCCACCACCTAGGGCAGACTCAAGCCTTTTCCAAGCATTTGCATTGTAAGAAACTTCATGTCCTTCAAAAGCTTCACGTATATGGTCATCAAACTGTTTCATCTTCTTAACCGACATATTTCTTCTGCATTAATCTTTCCAATGATTTCCTGAGGTTTTTCCGAGCCTTGGCCAAATTCGATTTCGAGGAACCTACACTGATATGCAATTGTTCTGCGATTTCTTGGTGAGAATAGCCTTCGAGTACATATAGATTGAAGACCGTTCGGTAAGCATCGGAAAGATCTTGTATACTCTCGAGTAAAGCTTCTCGCCCTACACGTCGGAAGAATTCTTCCGAAAAACCTTCGTCGTCAACACCCAAATGTTTGTCTTCAAGCGTTACGAGCTGATTAGTCGATTTCTTGCGACACATATCGATGGCCATGTTCACGAAAATTCGTTTCATCCAGCCTTCGAATGAGCCTGAGCCTTTGTAGTTTTTGATTTTTTCAAAAACTTTCAGGAAACCATCATGACAAAGATCTTCTGCCTCCATTTCATTTGCGGCGTACCGCAAACAAATCACTTTCATTAATCCAAAGTACTGCTCAAACAGCCGATGCTGGCAGGCTCTATCACCTTTCTTGCATCCTTGTACGATATGATCAAGATCATTCTTGGCTGAGCGCATTTCGATTAATCTTTTCTAAGACGTAAACTTCTTCAAATGGTTGCCTCTGTCAAAGATAAATTTACCAAAACTCATAGTCTGAGTTTTTCTAAGACCATCTAACATCCATATTTCATGACGATTATCGTTCGAAGCGAGGTGCATTTTGATACTTTTGCCGAGCTCAAAATTGAGCATGATTAATAACGTCAAATCAAAGAAATGAAAGTAACGGTAGTAGGCGCCGGGAATGTGGGTTCAACATGCGCCAATGTATTAGCGCACAATGAAATAGCGAAAGAAGTAGTTCTTCTAGACATAAAAGAAGGAGTTGCAGAAGGAAAGGCTTTAGATATGTGGGAGACGTCTCCGATCAATCTATACGATTCTAGAATTGTTGGCTCAACCAACGACTATGCGAAAACAGCAAATTCAGGAGTCGTCGTAATTACGTCAGGTCTTCCAAGAAAGCCAGGTATGAGTCGAGATGACTTAATCGCTACGAACGCCAAAATCGTAAAGTCAGTTACAGATCAGGTGATTAAGCATTCTCCAAATGCGAAGATCATCATCGTAAGTAATCCGCTAGACGTGATGACCTACCAAGCGTATTTATCGGCCAAAGTTGATTCAAGTCGCGTATTTGGAATGGCGGGTATTCTAGATACTGCTCGTTACAGATCTTTCCTTGCCTTGGAGTTGGATGTTTCACCAAAAGATATTCAGGCAGTATTATTGGGTGGTCATGGAGATACCATGGTTCCACTTCCTCGATATACTACTGTGGGAGGAATTCCAGTTACAGAGATGATTTCTGAGGATAAGTTAAATGCCATCGTGGATCGCACGAAGTCTGGTGGTGGTGAGATTGTAAAGCTTTTGGGAACTTCTGCTTGGTACGCGCCTGGTGCGGCGGCGGCTCAAATGGTTGAAGCTATTGTACGAGATCAACGACGCGTTTTCCCAGTATGCGCTTGGCTAACGGGTGAATACGGGATGAAAGATATTTATCTAGGAGTTCCTGTTATTCTTGGTAAAAACGGAATCGAAAAAATCATTGAATTGGATTTGAAGGATTCTGAGAAAGCTATGCTAGAAGAATCAGCTGGAGCTGTTCGTTCTGTGCTTAGTGTACTCGATGACATGAACCTTTAAAGAGAAGCACCGTTTCTGACCCCACTGATTTTCAAATGCTCGGCTTCAATTTGACAATAGGTGAATGGAGCCCTCTAAATTCTATATTTGCACGCTTCAAAAAAGCGAGAAACTTTTACATAAAATAGTATGCAAAACAAAGGAGCGATTTGGTTATTCACGATTCTATTGGTCGTTGCTTGCCTGTATGAAATGTCATTTTCCTTCTTTACAGGGGGTATTGAGCAGGAAGCTAAAGTTGTAGCCACGCAAAAATTAGACTCACTTCTCGCTGCTACGGGCGAGGATATGGAACTTGGAAAGCAGGATTCCTTGCGTCAAGGATTTGAAGCAGATTACCTTCTTTCTGAAGCCAATGAGGAAGTGGTTCCGTTCATTGGAACAACTTACAAACGAGCGAAAGAAAAGGAAATCAACTTGGGTCTTGACCTTCAAGGTGGGATGCACGTGACGATGGAAGTATCTGTTCCCGCTTTGGTTCGAGCTCTTGGTTCGAATTCAGCAAACCCAACTTTTCAAAAGGCCCTCACCTTGGCCGAAGAAAAAATGCTTGGAAGTACCGACGACTATGTAACTCTCTTCGGTCAGTCAATCACAGAGATTGACCCAAATTTCAAACTCGCGGCTGTTTTCCACAACATGAATAACAAGGAGAAATTTCCTCGTGACGCCGACAATGCAGCCATCATTCAAATCATCCGTCTCGAAGCGGAAGATGCGGTGAAGCGTACCGAGCAAGTTCTTAGAAAACGTATTGATAACCTAGGAGTTGTTCAGCCAAAGATTCAACGACTTACTACATCAGACCGCATTGTTGTTGAGCTTCCTGGTATTAAAGATCCAAAACGTGTTCGTAAAATTCTTCAGGGAACGGCCAAGCTCGAATTCTGGGAGACATACGACAACAGCGATATTTACGAGCTCCTCGGAGAACTAAATCAAGTGCTCAAAGTGAAAGACTCTATTGCGAATCTTTCCAAACAAGATACAGCTGCTATTGCTGCTCTAGATGGTCTTGAAGAAGTTTCCGCGGAAGTTGAAGAAGTGGTAGCGCAAGAAATTGATTCTACCTTAAATGACTCAGACGAAACTGGAAACCTCTTTTCTGATTTAGCTAGTCCGTCAGATTCCAGCTCGGACAGTACAGCAGATATTTCTCAGGAGGATGTAAATAATCCACTTTTTGAAAAACTTGTTCCTGCATTGAACAGCGATGAAAACGGACAGCTGTTTAAGGTTGAAGGTCCGGTTGTTGGTTATGCAACAGTGAAGAACATTGATGCGGTAAATGCATATTTAGAAGGTCCTGAGGCAATTGCTATCATCACAAGAACGGTTGGAAGAGGGAAGATTAAATTCCTCTGGAGTGCTCAAGCTTTTGACGACAACAACCAATTCTATCAATTGTACGCCATTAAAGTAGGTGCCAGGAATGCTGAAGCCCCAATGGAAGGCGATGCCGTTACGAACGCCCGAGTAGATACAGATCCACTTGGAAACCCAGAGGTAACCTTGTTGATGAACTCAACCGGCGCTAAAGAGTGGGCTGAGCTTACAGCAAAGAATGTAGGTCAGAACGTAGCAATTGTTTTGGATGAGTTCGTATACTCTGCTCCAACAGTACAGAGTGAAATCAAGGGTGGACGTTCTTCAATTTCAGGTCGATTTAGTCCAGAGGAAGCGGAAGATTTAGCCAATGTATTGAAGGCAGGAAAGCTTCCTGCGCCAGCAAACATTATTGAAGAAGCGATTGTTGGTCCTTCGCTAGGTGCTGAGGCGATTCAAAGTGGTCTTCGTTCATTTTGGCCTTGATCATCATTTTGGCTTACATGATTTTCTACTACAACCGAGCGGGTATTGTAGCCGACATCGCGCTATTTGCGAACATCTTTTTTGTATTCGGAGTGCTTACTGCTCTCGGAGCAACCTTGACTCTTCCTGGTATTGCTGGTATCGTTCTTACCATTGGTATGTCGGTAGATGCGAACGTACTTATCTATGAGCGTATTCGTGAAGAGCTCTCTGCCGGGAAAGGCTTGAAAACAGCCATTTCAGATGGTTATGCTAACGCGAGGAGTTCAATTCTTGATGCGAACATCACCCCACTTCTGA